>NZ_JAUOQN010000006.1:0-132220 GCF_030547555.1 Salipiger sp. 1_MG-2023
CAGTCGACGTGGGCGTAGTGACGCGCTTCGGTCTCGTATTCCACGTGCGCGGTCGAGATCGTGATGCCGCGGGCCTTCTCTTCGGGCGCGCCGTCGATCTGGTCATAGGCGCGGAAGTCGCCGAAGTACTTGGTGATCGCCGCCGTCAGCGTCGTCTTGCCGTGGTCAACGTGCCCGATCGTGCCGATGTTGCAGTGCGGTTTGTTCCGCGCAAACTTTTCCTTTGCCATGGTATTGGCTCCTCTGTCTTGTCGGATGATGCGCGGATGCGCACCCTACGGGAATGGGTAGGGCGGGGTTTCCCCCGCCACCCGTCTTATGCGTATTTCGCTTGGATCTCGTCAGAGATGTTCTGCGGAACCGGGTCGTAATGGTCGAACTGCATCGAGAACTGCGCGCGGCCCGAAGACATCGAGCGCAGGTTGTTGATGTAGCCGAACATGTTGGCCAGCGGAACGAAGGCGCTGATCGCCACGGCATTGCCGCGCGTATCCTGCCCCGACACCTGACCCCGACGCGAGGTCAGATCGCCGATGATCGAACCGGTGTATTCTTCCGGCGTGATCACTTCGACCTTCATCATCGGCTCGAGCAGTTTCGCACCAGCCTTGCGAAGACCTTCACGCATGCACATCCGCGAGGCGATTTCGAAGGCGAGAACCGAGGAGTCCACGTCGTGGAACTTGCCGTCGATCAGCTGCACCTTGAAGTCGATCACCGGGAAGCCTGCAAGCGGACCGGAGTCCATCACCGACTTCACACCCTTTTCCACACCCGGAATGTATTCCTTGGGCACGGCGCCGCCGACGATCTTGCTTTCGAAGGAATAGCCTTCGCCAGCTTCTGTCGGCGAAATGACCATCTTCACTTCGGCGAACTGACCCGAACCACCCGACTGCTTCTTGTGGGTGTAGGTGTGCTCGATCTCGTGACCGATGGTCTCGCGATAGGCCACCTGCGGCGCACCGATGTTGGCTTCGACCTTGAACTCGCGCTTGAGGCGGTCGACCAGAATGTCGAGGTGAAGTTCGCCCATGCCCTTCATGATGGTCTGACCCGACTCCATGTCGGTCTCGACGCGGAAGGACGGATCTTCGGCGGCAAGCCGCTGCAGACCCTGGGACATCTTCTCCTGGTCGTTCTTGGTCTTGGGCTCGATCGCGATCTCGATCACCGGCTCGGGGAAGGTCATGGTCTCAAGGACCACCTGCTTCTGAGCGTCGCACAGGGTGTCACCGGTGGTGGTCTCTTTGAGACCGGCCAGCGCGATGATGTCGCCTGCGAAGGCTTCGTCGATCTCTTCGCGGTTGTTCGAGTGCATCATCATCATACGACCGATGCGCTCTTTGCGGCCTTTGGTCGAGTTCATGATGCCGTCGCCCTTCTTCAGGGTCCCGGAATAGATCCGGGTGAAGGTCAGCGTGCCCACGAACGGGTCGTTCATGATCTTGAACGCGAGGCCCGAGAACGGCTCGCTATCATCGGCATGACGCTCGATGTTGCGGGTTTCCGTCTCGTCGTCCGGCGAGAAGCCCGTGTAGGCGGGCACGTCGAGCGGACCGGGAAGGAAGTCGACAACGCCGTTCAGAAGCGGCTGAACGCCCTTGTTCTTGAACGCCGAGCCACCCAGAACCGGAACGAAGGACAGCGAAAGCGTGCCCTTGCGGATCAGCTTCCGCAGGGTTGCGATATCGGGCTCTTCGCCTTCGAGATAGGCTTCCATGGCCGCATCGTCCTGCTCGACCGCGTGCTCGATCAGGTGCGAGCGCCACTCGTCGGCAAGATCCTTCAGCTCGTCGCGGATCGGGCCACGGGTCCAGGAGGCGCCAAGGTCTTCACCCTTCCACACCCACTCTTCCATGGTCACGAGGTCGACGATGCCCTCGAGCTGGTCTTCCGCACCGATCGGGAAGTTGACCGGAACCGGAATCGCACCGGTGCGATCCTTGATCATCTTCACGCAGTTGAAGAAGTCGGCGCCGATCTTGTCCATCTTGTTGACGAAGACGATCCGCGGAACCTTGTAGCGGTCAGCCTGACGCCACACGGTTTCGGTCTGCGGCTCGACGCCGGCGTTCCCGTCCAGAAGGCAGATGGCACCGTCGAGCACGGCCAGAGAACGCTCGACTTCGATGGTGAAGTCAACGTGGCCGGGAGTGTCGATGATGTTGTAGCGGAACTTCGTGTCCGAGGTACCTTCCTCGGTCGGATCTTCCTGCCACTGCCAGAAGGTGGTGGTGGCAGCGGATGTGATCGTGATGCCCCGCTCCTGCTCCTGCTCCATCCAGTCCATGGTGGCGGCGCCATCATGGACTTCGCCGATCTTGTGCGACCGGCCGGTGTAGTAGAGGATACGCTCAGTCGTCGTGGTCTTGCCCGCGTCGATGTGGGCCATGATCCCGAAGTTGCGGTAACGTGTGAGCGGATATTCGCGTGCCATAATGGACTGCCTTTCCGGAGGGAAGTTCTGTTACCAGCGGTAGTGGCTGAACGCTTTGTTTGCGTCGGCCATCTTGTGCGTGTCTTCACGCTTCTTGACGGCTGCACCACGCGACTGGACCGCGTCGATCAGCTCGCCCGCGAGGCGCTCTTCCATGGTGTTCTCGTTACGGGCGCGCGATGCGTTGATCAGCCAGCGGATGGCCAGCGCTTCGCGACGCTCGATACGCACTTCGACGGGCACCTGATAGGTGGCACCACCGACGCGGCGCGAACGCACTTCGACGGACGGCTTGATGTTTTCAAGCGCCTCGTGGAACACTTCCACGGGTGCGCGCTTGATCTTGCCTTCGACGCGCTCAAGCGCGTTGTAGACGATCTTTTCCGCGACCGACTTTTTACCATCGATCATCAGGTTGTTCATGAATTTGGTCAGCACGACATCGCCAAACTTGGCGTCGGGCAGGACATCGCGCTTTTCAGCGGCGTGACGACGAGACATATCCGTAAATCCTCTTACTTGGGACGCTTCGCGCCGTACTTCGAGCGACGCTGCTTCCGATCCTTGACGCCCTGGGTGTCGAGCACGCCACGCAGGATGTGGTAACGAACGCCCGGAAGGTCTTTCACACGGCCGCCACGGATCAGCACGACCGAGTGCTCCTGGAGGTTGTGGCTCTCGCCGGGGATGTAGCTGATGACCTCGAAGCCGTTGGTCAGGCGAACCTTGGCAACCTTCCGCATAGCGGAGTTCGGCTTCTTCGGGGTGGTGGTGTAAACGCGCGTACAGACGCCACGCTTCTGCGGGCATTCCTGCAGGTGCATGGACTTCGAACGCTTGACTTTCGGCTGCCGCGGCTTGCGGATCAGCTGCTGGATCGTGGGCATGGGTGTCTTCCCCGTTTCTCACATATGTGTGCACGGGAAGCCCGTGCTGGTTCCAAATTTCAAGGCGCCCTGCGCGTCCGCAGGTCACCGGCTTGCGCGCCCCCTGACGGTCATCAGAAAAGACGCAAAGCACCGCACCCGTCCCGATCGGGACGCCGCGGTGGATGTACAGAGGATCGGGGCATTTCGGCCCGGATCTTGACCGCTTCAGTAGTGTAAATTGCGCCGGACGGACTAAGGCCGCGACGAATTGAGGCGCGTATATGAGGAGTCGCGCCCCATGTCAACAACGCCCTGCCCTTGCAAGCGCAATGCTGCGGTGCCATGCACATCAAAGCGGTGTCGCAGAGGAGTTGCCCGAATGCAAGTCATCGGTTTCTGCCGGTTTTCATGGCCTGCAGAGGGGGGATTCCAGGTCGAACACGACGATCTGGCGACTCGCGAGGCCTATCTTTACGCCCCTGCACGCATGCAAGAACGCTTCGCATATTTCGAGACCATCTGCCTGCCCGGGCTCAAGGCGCAGACCGATTCAGACTTCCTGTTTCTGGTGCTGGTGGGCACGTCGCTGCCCGCCCAATACCGCGCCCGGCTCGAGGCGCTGCTGGCGGATTTCCCGCAGGCCCGCATCGTAGCGCGCCCCGCCGGGCCGCACCGGAGCGTCTGTCAGGAGGTCATCAACGAGGCGCGCGATCTGTCCGAACCCTGCCTGCAGTTCCGCCATGACGACGACGATGCGGTGAGCGTGGATTTCGTCGCCACCCTGCGCGAGGCGGCCTCCGACGTGCTGCCGCTGCTGGCCAAGCACCGGCTTGTGGGCTTTGACTGGAATCGGGGCCATGTCGCCCGCCCCGACGCGCAAGGCATCTGCGCCGAAGAAAGCGTGACGCCCTACTGGGGTGTAGCGCAGGCCATGGCGGTGCAGCCGCGGGTACGGCAGAGCATCATGAACTTCGGGCACAACAAGATCCTGCGCTTCATGCCGACGCTCACCTTCACCGATCGCCCGATGTATGTGCGCGGCCACAATGCGCATAATGATTCACGGCAGAAATCCCATGTAAAGCCGGTCTCCCTGCCCCGGCTCGACGCGCAGGGCGAGGCCGAGTTCCGCAGGCTGTACGCCATTGATGCCGATCAGATCAGGCGCATCTTTGCCTGACGCAGCGCACGGCGGCGCAGCTGCGCTTCGCGCACCAGCGTGAACACACCGGTCGCCACGATGATCGCGGCGCCGATCAGGGTCAGCGGGTGCGGCCAGTCTCCGAACACCAGCAGGCCCAACACCAGCGCCCAGACCAGCCCGGTATAGCGGAACGGCGCGGTAAAGCTGACCTCGCCGTGGCGCATCACCATCACCGACAGGCTGTAGCCCATCGACACCAGCACCGCCGCCAATGCCAACAGCCCGCCGGTGCGCCCGTCGAGCGGCACCCATGTCTCGCTTAGCGACAGCGCGCAGGCAAACAGGATCACCCCCACAGAGGCCACCCAAACCACCATCAGCGACGGCACATGGCGCGACATGCGCCGGATCAGCAAATCGCGGATGGTCACGAACACCACCGCGATCAGCGCGGACACCGAATACACCGTGAACCCCTCGGTGCCGGGGCGCACGATCAGCAGCATTCCGCAGAACCCCACCCCGATCGCCAGCCATCGCCGCCACCCTACCGGCTCGCGGAACACCACCGCCGAGCCAAGCGTCAGCGTCAACGGCAGCATCTGCAAAAGCGCCGTCACATTGGTCAGTGGCATGTTGCGCAGCGCCACGAAATAGAACCATGTAGAGCCGATCTCGGCCAGTGCGCGGGCCAGTACCAGCAGCCAGTCGCGGCATCCCAGATCGAAGCGCAGGGCCCTCAGGCGCCACGCCAGCAGGGTCACCAGCCCGGTCGCCAGAAGACCACGCAACAGCAGCACCTCGCCAAGAGGAAGCGCCGTGCCGATGGCCTTGACGCAGGTATCGCCCATCACGAACCCTGCCATCGAGCCCATCATCAGCAGCGCGCCGCGGGTATTATCGGAAAGGGTGACCATACGCCAAGCGGTACGCAAAGCCATCCTGCCGGAAAAGAGGATTTGTTGTACCACGTACAATTTTCCGCCCCTCGGCAGACAGAAAAAGGGCCCCCGCATTGCGGAGGCCCCCGGTTCGTTTCAGGCGGTCGCGATTACTCGCGGCTTTCCGGTGTATCCACCACGAGGTTGTCGAACTCGTCGCCGCCGATGACGTCGCTGCTCGACATGTCGGGCTCGGGCGCCGCTAGACGGGCCGCGGCATCCGCCTCGGCACGCTTGACATCGATGACCTTGCCGTCGCGATCGGTTGCGATCTTGCGCACCCGCTGGGTCGCGCCACCGGTGCCCGCCGGGATCAGGCGGCCAACGATGACGTTCTCCTTGAGGCCCACGAGCGTGTCGCGCTTGCCCTGCACCGAAGCTTCGGTCAGCACGCGCGTCGTCTCCTGGAAGGAGGCAGCCGAGATGAAGGACCGGGTCTGAAGCGACGCCTTGGTGATCCCCAGAAGGATCGGCTCGCCCTGAGCAGGACGCCCGCCCTTTTTCTCGGCCTTCTCGTTTGCCGCGATGAATTCCGCCTTGTCGACGTGTTCACCCTTGAGCAGCGTGGTATCTCCCGAGTCCGAGATCTCCCACTTCTGCAGCATCTGGCGGACGATGACCTCGATGTGCTTGTCGTTGATCTTCACGCCCTGCAGTCGATACACGTCCTGCACTTCGTCGATCATGTAGTTCGCCAGAGCCTCGACACCCATGATGGCAAGGATGTCATGCGGCGCCGGGTTGCCGTCCATGATGTAATCGCCCTTCTGGACGAAGTCGCCTTCGACCACCGGGATGTGCTTGCCCTTCGGGATCATGTATTCCTTGGACTCAAGCGTATCGTCGACCGGATCGATCGCGATGCGGCGCTTGTTCTTGTAGTCCTTGCCAAAGCGCACGTAGCCGTCGATTTCCGCGATGATCGCGTTGTCTTTCGGACGACGTGCTTCGAAGAGTTCGGCCACACGCGGCAGACCACCGGTGATGTCCTTGGTCTTCGCACCTTCGCGCGGAATACGCGCCACGACGTCACCGGCCTTGATCTCCTGCCCGTCTTCGCAGCTGAGGATCGCGTCCACAGACATCGGGTAGGTGATCGGGTTGCCAGCGGCGTTGCGCAGCGGCTCGCCGTCGCCATCCATCAGGATGATCTCGGGCTTGAGCTCGTTGCCCTTCGGTGCCGCACGCCAGTCGATCACGATCTTCTGGGACATGCCGGTGGCATCGTCGGTCTCGTCGCGCACGGCCATACCCTGAACAAGGTCGACGTGACGCGCGATACCATCCGCCTCGGCGATGATCGGCAGGGTGTAGGGATCCCATTCGAACAGCTTGTCGCCGCGGGCCACGGTGCCGCCATCGGTGACGAACAGCTTGGTGCCGTAACCCAGCTTGTGGCTGGCACGTTCCTTGCCGTCCTCGCCCATGATGCGCAGCTTCATGTTGCGGCCCATCACGAGGGTCTCGCCAAGGACGTTCTCGAGCGTCGAGGCGTTCTCGAACTCGATCACGCCTTCTTGCGAGGCTTCGAGGAAGGACTGCTGGCCACCCTGCGCAACGCCGCCGATGTGGAAGGTCCGCATCGTCAGCTGGGTGCCCGGCTCGCCGATGGACTGCGCGGCGATGATGCCGACAGCCTCGCCGGTGTTGACCATGGTGCCGCGCGCGAGGTCACGCCCGTAGCACATGGCGCAAACGCCCTCTTCGGCTTCGCAGGTCAGCGGCGAACGGATGCGCGCCACCTGAACTGCGGCCTCTTCGACCGCATCCGCCATGCGCTCGTCGATGAGCTGACCATGACGCACGATCACCTCGTCGGTGCCCGGACGCAGGATATCCTCGGCCGCGACACGGCCCAGAAGACGTTCGCCAAGGCTCGCCACGACTTCACCGTCGTTCACCGCCGCTTCGGCGGTGATGGCGTTGTCGGTGCCGCAATCGTGCTGACGAACGATGCAGTCCTGCGCCACGTCCACCAGACGGCGGGTCAGGTAGCCCGAGTTCGCCGTCTTCAGAGCGGTGTCCGACAGACCCTTCCGCGCGCCGTGGGTCGAGTTGAAGTATTCAAGAACGGTCAGACCTTCCTTGAAGTTCGAGATGATCGGCGTTTCGATGATGTCTCCGTTCGGCTTCGCCATCAGGCCGCGCATCCCGCCCAGCTGCTTCATCTGCGTGACCGAGCCACGCGCACCGGAGTGCGCCATCATGTAAACCGAGTTCGGTTCCTTTTCGGCGCCATTGTCATCGGTCTTCTTGGCCGAGATGGTGTTCATCATGGCGTCGGTGACCTTGTCGTTACACTTCGACCAGGCATCGACCACCTTGTTGTACTTTTCGCCCTGAGTGATCAGGCCGTCCATGTACTGCTGTTCGAAGTCCTTGACCTGATCACGGGTGTCCTCGACCAGAGTCCACTTGTTGTCCGGGATCACCATGTCGGCCTTGCCGAAGGAGATGCCCGCCTTGAACGCCTCCTTGAAGCCCATCGACATGATCTGGTCGCAGAAAATGACCGACTCTTTCTGGCCGCAGTAGCGGTAGACGGTGTCGATGACCTTCTGCACGTCCTTCTTGCGCAGCAGCCCGTTGACAAGGTCAAACGGCGCCTTGGCGTTCATCGGCAGCAGCGCACCAAGCCGCACACGGCCCGGCGTGGTCTCGTAGCGCTTGACGATCTCGTCGCCATGCTCGTCGATCTGCTTGACCCGGCACTGGATCTTGGCGTGCAGGTGCACTTCGCCAGCGGTCAGGGCGTGCTCGACCTCTTCGATGGACGAGAACATCATGCCTTCGCCCTTCATGCCCTCGCGCATGATAGTGACGTAGTAGATGCCAAGGATCATGTCCTGCGAAGGAACGATGATCGGCGCGCCGTTGGCGGGCGACAGAACGTTGTTCGTCGACATCATCAGCACGCGCGCTTCAAGCTGGGCTTCCAGCGAGAGCGGCACGTGAACGGCCATCTGGTCACCGTCGAAGTCGGCGTTGAAGGCCGAGCAGACCAGCGGGTGAAGCTGGATCGCCTTGCCTTCGATCAGTTGCGGTTCAAACGCCTGAATGCCCAGACGGTGCAGCGTGGGCGCGCGGTTCAGCAGAACCGGGTGCTCACGGATGACCTCGTCGAGGATGTCCCAGACTTCGGGGCGCTCTTTTTCGACCAGCTTCTTGGCCTGCTTGACCGTCGAAGACAGGCCCTTGGCCTCGAGCCGCGAGTAGATGAACGGCTTGAACAGTTCGAGCGCCATCTTCTTGGGCAGACCGCACTGGTGCAGCTTCAGTTCCGGACCGGTCACGATGACCGAACGGCCCGAGAAATCGACCCGCTTACCCAGAAGGTTCTGACGGAAGCGGCCCTGCTTGCCCTTGAGCATGTCGGACAGCGACTTCAGCGGGCGCTTGTTGGCGCCAGTGATGACGCGGCCACGGCGACCGTTGTCGAACAGCGCGTCGACGGCTTCCTGCAGCATCCGCTTTTCGTTGCGCACGATGATATCGGGCGCGCGCAGTTCGATCAGCCGCTTGAGACGGTTGTTCCGGTTGATCACCCGGCGATACAGGTCGTTGAGGTCGGAGGTCGCAAAGCGGCCACCATCCAGCGGCACCAGCGGACGCAGCTCGGGCGGGATGACCGGGATCACCGTCAGGACCATCCATTCCGGACGGTTGCCGGATTCAAGGAAGGATTCCACCACCTTGAGGCGCTTGATGATCTTCTTGGGCTTCAGCTCGCCGGTCGCTTCCTTGAGATCAGCGCGCAGCGTGTCGGCTTCGGCCTCAAGGTCGATCGCGGCCAGCATTTCGCGGATCGCTTCAGCGCCGATATTGGCGGTAAAGGCATCCATGCCGAACTGGTCCTGCGCGTCGAGGAATTCATCCTCTGTCATCATCTGACCATAGGTCAGATCGGTCAGGCCGGGTTCGATCACCACGTAGTTTTCGAAATACAGCACGCGTTCCAGATCGCGCAACGTCATGTCCAGCATCAGGCCGATGCGCGAGGGCAGCGACTTGAGGAACCAGATGTGCGCGCAGGGCGCGGCCAGCTCAATGTGGCCCATGCGCTCGCGGCGCACCTTTTGCAGCGTGACTTCCACACCGCATTTTTCGCAGACAACGCCGCGATACTTCATGCGCTTGTACTTTCCGCACAGGCATTCGTAATCCTTGATCGGACCAAAGATGCGTGCGCAGAACAGGCCGTCGCGCTCGGGCTTGAACGTGCGGTAGTTGATCGTCTCGGGCTTTTTGATCTCACCGTAGGACCAGCTGAGGATACGCTCGGGCGATGCGAGCGAGACCTTGATCTCGTCGAAAACCTTGGGCGGGGTCAGCGGGTTGAACGGGTTGTTCGTCAGTTCCTGGTTCATGTCGAAACCTTTGTGTCATGGTTGCCGGTGAGGTGGGGCGCCCAAGATCTTTCGGAGGAAAGATCTTGGGACTTCAGGCTCGGAAGAATTTTCGTGGGAAAATCCTTCGTCACTCTTCCCCGCCTTCGGCGTCCAGGAGTTCCATGTTCAGGCCGAGGCCGCGGACTTCCTTGACGAGCACGTTGAAGCTCTCGGGAACGCCCGCCTCGTAATTGTCCTCGCCCTTGACGATGCTTTCGTAGACCTTGGTCCGCCCTGCGACGTCATCCGATTTCACGGTCAGCATTTCCTGCAGGGTGTAGGCGGCGCCGTAAGCTTCCAGAGCCCAGACCTCCATTTCCCCGAAACGCTGGCCACCAAACTGCGCCTTACCACCCAGCGGCTGCTGGGTCACAAGGCTGTACGGCCCGGTCGAACGCGCGTGGATCTTGTCATCCACAAGGTGGTGCAGCTTGAGCAGGTACTTCATGCCCACCGTCACCTTGCGGCTGAACTCGTCGCCGGTGCGCCCGTCGAACAGACGCGATTGCGCCGTCGAATCGAAGCCTGCGCGCAGCAGCGCGTCGTCGATGTCGGCTTCCTTAGCGCCGTCGAAGACCGGGGTCGCGATGGGAACGCCGCGGGTGACGTTGCCAGCGGCTTCCACCAGCTGCTCTTCGTCCATGCCTTCGATGCCTTCGTCGTAGACCTCGTCACCATAGGCGATGCGCATGGCTTCGCGAACCGGCGTCAGGTCGCCAGAGCGGCGATAATCCTGAAGTGCCTCGTCGATCTTGATGCCAAGACCGCGCGATGCCCAGCCCATGTGGGTTTCGAGGATCTGCCCGACGTTCATCCGCGAGGGCACGCCCAGCGGGTTGAGGCAGAAGTCGACCGGCGTGCCGTCTTCGAGGAACGGCATGTCTTCCATCGGAACAACACGGGAAATGACGCCCTTGTTGCCGTGACGACCGGCCATCTTGTCGCCCGGCTGCAGCTTGCGCTTCACCGCTACGAAGACCTTGACCATCTTCATCACACCCGGCGGCAGGTCGTCGCCACGACGGACCTTCTCGACCTTGTCTTCGAAGCGAGCATCAAGCGTACGCTTTTGCACCTCGTATTGCTCGTGCAGCGCCTCGACGATCTGCGCGTCCTGCTCTTCTGCAAGGGCAAGCTGCCACCACTGGCCACGGCTCAGCGTGCCAAGCAGTTCTTCGGTGATCTCGGCATTCGGGCGGACGCCCTTGGGCCCCTTCACCGCGATCTTGCCAAGGACCAGATCGTGCAGACGCGCGTAGATGTTGCGGTCAAGGATCGCCAGCTCGTCGTCCCGGTCACGGGCCAGACGTTCGACTTCCTCGCGCTCGATCTGCAGCGCACGTTCATCTTTTTCGACGCCGTGACGGTTGAACACCCGCACTTCGACAACGGTGCCGTAATCACCCGGCTTGACCCGCAGCGAGGTGTCGCGCACATCCGATGCCTTTTCGCCGAAGATGGCGCGCAGCAGCTTTTCTTCCGGCGTCATCGGGCTCTCGCCCTTGGGGGTGATCTTGCCCACAAGGATGTCGCCCGGTTCGACGTCGGCGCCGATGTAGACGATACCGGCTTCGTCGAGGTTGCGAAGAGCTTCCTCGCCGACGTTCGGGATGTCGCGGGTGATCTCTTCCGGCCCGAGCTTGGTGTCGCGCGCCGCCACTTCGAATTCCTCGATGTGGACAGAGGTGAACACGTCATCGCGGGCGATGCGCTCGGAGATCAGGATCGAGTCTTCGTAGTTGTAGCCATTCCACGGCATGAAGGCGACCATGACGTTCTTGCCGAGCGCCAGTTCCCCCATGTCCGTCGACGGGCCGTCGGCCACAATCTCGCCCTTGTCGACCGTCTGACCCACTTTCACCAGAGGCTTCTGGTTGATGCAGGTGTTCTGGTTCGAACGCTGGAACTTGCGCATCCGGTAGATATCCACCCCGGCATCGCCCAGCTCCAGATCGGACGTCGCACGGATCACGATCCGCTGCGCGTCGACCTGATCGACGATGCCCGCGCGCTTGGCCTGAATGGCCGCGCCGGAGTCGATGGCGACCTTGCCTTCGATGCCGGTGCCGACCAGCGGCGCCTCGGCGCGCAGGGTCGGAACCGCCTGACGCTGCATGTTCGCACCCATCAGGGCGCGGTTTGCGTCGTCGTTTTCAAGGAACGGGATCAGCGAGGCACCGACCGAGACCAGCTGCTTGGGCGAGACGTCGATCAGATCGACGGCCTCACGTGCGGCCAGCGTATAGTCGCCCGATTTCCGGGTGTTGACCATCTCGTTGGTGAACTTGCCAGCCTCGTCCAGCGACGCGTTGGCCTGCGCCACGGTGTGACGCATTTCCTCGGTCGCCGACATGTAGTGGACTTCGTCCGTGACCTGGCTGTCCTTGACCACGCGATACGGGGTTTCGATGAAACCGTACTTGTTGACGCGGGCAAAGGTGGCGAGCGAGTTGATCAGACCGATGTTCGGGCCTTCCGGCGTTTCAATCGGGCACATCCGGCCATAGTGGGTCGGGTGCACGTCGCGCACCTCGAAGCCAGCGCGTTCGCGGGTCAGACCGCCCGGCCCGAGGGCCGACAGGCGACGCTTGTGCGTCACTTCGGACAGCGGGTTGGTCTGGTCCATGAACTGCGACAGCTGCGAAGAGCCGAAGAATTCGCGGACAGCCGCGGCCGCCGGTTTGGCGTTGATCAGATCCTGCGGCATGACCGTGTCGATCTCGACGCTGGACATACGCTCCTTGATGGCGCGCTCCATGCGCAGCAGGCCGACGCGGTACTGGTTTTCCATCAGCTCGCCGACAGAGCGCACGCGGCGGTTGCCGAGGTGGTCAATGTCGTCGATGTCGCCGCGCCCGTCGCGCAGATCGACCAGCGCCTTGATGCACTTGACGATATCGTCACGGTCCAGCGTGCGCTGGGTGTCGGGCTTTTCAAGCGCAAGGCGCATGTTCATCTTGACCCGGCCCACGGCCGACAGGTCATAGCGCTCGCTGTCAAAGAACAGCGTGTCGAACAGCGCCGAGGCTGCCTCGACGGTGGGCGGCTCGCCCGGACGCATGACGCGGTAGATGTCCATCAGCGCGCCGCTGCGGTCCATGTTCTTGTCTGCCGCCATGGTGTTGCGCATGTACGGGCCGACGGTGATGTTGTCGATGTCCAGCACCGGGATGTCGGTGATGCCCGCATCCATCAGATCCTTGAGCGATCCGCCGGTGACTTCGCCATCCTTGTCGACGACCCAGGTCAGCTCATCGCCAGCCTCGACGTAGATCGCGCCGGTCTCTTCATTGATGATGTCCTTGGCGACGAACTTGCCGATGATCTGCTCGAACGGCAGCAGCAGGTTCTGCACATTGCCTTCATCGATCAGCTTCTTGACGGCGCGCGGGGTGATCTTCTTGGTGGCTTCGGCGATGATTTCGCCCGAATCCGCATCGACAAGATCATAGGTCGGGCGGGTGCCGCGCACACGCTCGGGGAAGAACTTGGTGACCCAGCCCTCGCCACGGCGCAGCGTGTAATCGACCGTGTTGTAATACGCATCCATGATCTCTTCCTGGCCAAGGCCAAGAGCGTACAGAAGCGTGGTGACCGGCAGCTTGCGGCGACGGTCGATGCGCGCAAAGACGATGTCCTTGGCGTCGAATTCGAAGTCGAGCCACGAACCGCGGTAGGGAATGATCCGGCAGGCGAACAGCAGCTTGCCCGAGCTGTGCGTCTTGCCCTTGTCATGGTCGAAGAACACGCCCGGCGAACGGTGCATCTGCGACACGATCACGCGCTCGGTGCCGTTCACGATGAACGTACCGTTCGGGGTCATCAGGGGCATGTCGCCCATGAAGACATCCTGTTCCTTGATGTCCTTGACCGACTTCGCGCCGGTATCCTCATCGACATCGAACACGATGAGACGCAGCGTCACCTTGAGCGGCGCGCTGTAGGTCATGTCGCGCTGCATGCACTCTTCGGTGTCGTATTTCGGCTTTTCCAGATCGTAAGACACGAACTCGAGAACCGCGGTCTCGTTGAAATCCTTGATCGGGAAAACCGATTGGAAAACGCCCTTGATGCCTTCGCCGTCGGACGGCTGGGGCTGGTCGCCGGATTTCAGGAAAAGTTGGTAAGAGGATTTCTGAACCTCGATAAGGTTCGGCATTTCCAGCACTTCACGGATTTTGCCGTAGTACCTGCGAAGACGTTTCTGGCCAAGGAAACTTTGCGCCATGAGGTTGGTCACCTTTTCAGCTTCTCAACGAAGGTGCGGGCCGTCGGGCACCGGCCGCGCCTCCATCCGAGACGGCAATTCATCAGATCCATGCTCGACCTGCGTCCCACCGCGGGTCACTCGATCCGATCCCTGCCTTGGAAAGCTCCCCAGCGGGGGAGCTTGCCAAGTCGGGGAATAGGGTTGTCGACGATTACAGAATCAGGATGCAGGCAAAGCCTTTGATCATCCCGAGTTTTCCGCCACTCCTTTCAAGGGTCTCATCCGGCGACCGGCGAAACGCCGAACGGCAGCTTCGAATCGCACGAAGCCGCAGGAAATTCCCAAATAAGGTGTGAACAGATCGAACGCAAGGGCCTCGCACGAAAATCGGCAGCCCGGGACGATATGACAGTCTCAGAATTGTGCCTGCCCGTCAAGAGTTCACCAACGCCGCCGCCCCGCCACCCTCCGCCCGCCCCTCCCGAAAGGTTTCAACCAAGCAGTCCGATCGATATCCCGCCGCCAGACATGGAAAAAGGCGCCCCGCAAGCGAGGCGCCTTTCGAAAGAACGGTGCAGACCGAGATTACTTGATCTCGACTTCTGCGCCTGCTTCTTCCAGCTTCTTCTTGAGCTCTTCGGCTTCGGCCTTGGAGACGCCTTCCTTGACGGGCTTGCCGCCGGCTTCGACCAGTTCCTTGGCTTCTTTCAGGCCCAGACCGGTGATGCCACGGACTTCCTTGATCACGTTGATCTTCTTGTCGCCAGCGGCTTTGAGGATCACGTCGAACTCGGTCTTTTCCTCTTCGGCTTCGCCTGCGGCTGCTGCCGGGCCTGCCATCATGACGGCGCCGCCAGCTGCGGGCTCGATGCCGTACTCGTCCTTGAGGATGGTTTTCAGTTCCTGAGCTTCCAGGAGGGTCAGACCCACGATTTGCTCAGCAAGTGCTTTAAGATCAGCCATTTTGCTACTTCCGTTTGTTTAGTTGTGTTCCAACGTGCGGGGTTTGACTCCCGCGAAGGTATTCGGGTGCGCTTACGCCGCCTTTTCCTCGATCGTCGAGAGGATGGAGGCGATGTTCGAAGCAGGTGCGCCAATGGCACCGGCGATGTTCGCGGCGGGTGCGCCGATACAGCCGACGATGGAAGCAATAAGCTCATCGCGCGACGGCATCTTCGACACGGCCTCAACACCGGCACGGTCCAGTGCCGTCCCGCCCATATTCCCGCCAAGGACTTCGAGTTTCTTGTTATCCTTGGCGAAATCCTCGATCACTTTGGCAGCTGCCACGGGATCTTCGGAATAGACGAGAACGGTCATGCCCCCGAGATACTCAGCAATGCTTTCGCACGGCGTCCCCTCGAGAGCGATCTTGGCGAGCCTGTTCTTGGCGACGCGGACCGCAGATTCACCAGCGCTGGCGCGCGAGCGAAGGTCCGTCATCTCGGCAACCGTGAGACCCTCGTAGCGGGCAACCACCACGACGCCAGAGCTTGCGAAGATCTGGCCGAGTTCATCGACCAATTTCTCTTTCTGGGCTCTATCCACAGTTTCTCTCCAGTTCATGGAGGGGGAAGACCCCTCCGGCTCGTTATGGTCAGGTTTCCCTGACCGCAAAGGTCCGAAGTCGGGTCGTCGCATCGCGCAGCCGGAACACAAGTATCCGGAACGTTATGTCTCTTCCCGTCTCGGGCAGGAATTACAGGATTGCTCCAACCCACCGTCTCGGACGAAATAGGGCCTTCGCGAATCGCGAACGCCCCAACACGGGTGGCATTACAGCCTGCGAGCGCTCTTGCCAAGCTGTTTTCACAGCGCCCTGTCCGATCAGCAGGCCAGCGACAGGCTGTCATCGCCCTGCCATGCCAGCCACAGGCTTGGCGACATTTCTTCGGGCGACAGGAAGGTGCGGACGCTGAAGGTGGGGATGCGCCGGTCACGGTCGGTTTCATAGCGCAGCGGCCAGTGATCGCCGACCATGGAATGATCCATTTGCCCGGCCCAGACTCCATCGTAGCGCGCGGAGCGGTGGCAGCATCTGTCCGGACCGGATTGCTCCACCAGGCCGCGCCTCCCGAACAGCGCTATCGCCTCGCCATCGATCAACCGTAGCAATCCGCCAAGGCCGCAGGTCGAGCGCTGCACCAGACGCTGCAGCGCATGAGGGGAAAACGACACCCGTACCATACTGTAACGTCGACGATGCGGCGCCGGCGCGACGCGCACGCGCGTGTAGACAAGCACCTCTTCGCGAAACTGCTCTCCCTCGTCGTCCAGCAGGATCATCTCGCGCCGGGTGCGCAGCGCCACCGAGAGGCCATCGCCGCTGCGCGCAACCCGCACCACACCCGGCAGCTTGCGCAGCCGCGTTCCGACGCGCCTTTGGTTCGACGCATGGCGGGTAAGCCCAGCGGTGGCCTCGATGACGCGCGCCATGTCGCCATCATCGCGCGCCGCAAGCTCGAAAGCCTCGCGCGCGATGCCACGCGACAGTGACTTGCGCAGGTGAACCGGAACCAGAGGATGAATGTCGGGACAGTCAGTCATGAGAAACGCCTCCATCGCACAATGCATGAAGAAAACGTTAACCCAACAGGGTGACAAAATCCGCCGCACCGCAGCAACAGGACCGCGCCGCCGCGACATCCACCGGCATTTCGCCTTAAAATGTCGCACGATCGGCAGACTCCAGATCGCCGGACGCCGCCATCACCTTGGCTGGATCAAAGGCTTGACGGGCTCACCTTCCACGATCTGCGCGGCACCGCTGTGACTCGGCTCGCACGGGCGGAATGCACGACAGCGGAAATCGCCATTATCACTGGGCACAGCCTTAAAGAGGTCGCGTCGATCCTAGACGCTCACTATCTGAATCGCGCTTCGGCGCTTGGCGTATCCACCATTCGGAAGCTGGAACTGCACGAAAGGAGAACGAATACTCCCAGCGGCTCAACCCTGCTCTTAGGGCGAGGAGGGGAAACTGTTTGGGATTAATGGTAGCGGAGGAGGGACTTGAACCCCCGACACGCGGATTATGATTCCGCTGCTCTAACCAACTGAGCTACTCCGCCAAACCGTGAGGGGCGATCTAAGGGAGCCGCGCGGCTGGGTCAAGCGGAAAAATCGCCCATTTTATTCCATGCGGTGCGGCCTCCGTTGCACCATCCGGCGGCCAAGGGTTCCAGCCCAGCCCGCCGCGTGCCAGAACCGGCGCAACGCCCCAGAGGAGAGCCTGCCGATGACCGCTTTCGACCCCACGACCCTTGCCGCGAGCGACCTTGCGGCCCGGATGCGCGACGGGCTGTCCGCCCGCAGCGTGATGGAGGCATTCCTCGACCGAATCGAGACGATGAACCCGCAGGTCAACGCCATCGTCTCGCTGCGCCCGCGCGAGGAGCTGATTGCAGAGGCCGAAGCCCATGAGTCCGCGCCCCACCCCGGACCGCTTGCCGGGATGCCGATCGCGGTCAAGGATCTGGTCGAAACCCAAGGCATCCGGACCACCTTTGGATCTCCGGTGTTCGCAGACCACGTGCCCGAGGCCGACGCCCTGGTCGCCGCCCGGCTCAAGGCCGCCGGGGCGATCCTGATCGGCAAGACCAATACGCCGGAATGGGGCCATGGTTCGCACAGTTTCAACCCGATCTTCGGCGCGACGCGCAATCCCTATGATCTGACGCGCAGCGCGGGCGGCTCTTCGGGCGGGGCCGGGGCGGCGCTGGCCACGCGGATGCTGCCGCTTGCAGACGGCTCCGACATGATGGGGTCGCTGCGCAATCCGGCGGCGTTCAACAACGTCTACGGCTTTCGCCCGAGCTGGGGACTCGTGCCGAAGGACGCCGGGGACGAGACCTTTCTGTCGACCCTGTCGACCGAAGGGCCAATGGCGCGCAGCCCGCGCGACGTGGCGCTGCTGCTGTCGGTGCTGGCCGGGCCCAACCCCCAAGTGCCCTTTGGCCGGCAGTCCGAGGATTTCACCGCCCGTTTTGGCGAAAGCCTTGCGGGCAAGCGCATCGGCTGGCTTGGCGACTGGGGCGGGGCCTACCCGACCGAGCCGGGAATTCTGGAAACCGTAGAACAGGCGCTGCTGGTGTTCGAAACGCTTGGCGCCACGGTCGAGCCGGTGGCGCCGCCCTTCGCCGCCGACGACCTCTGGACAGCCTGGACCACGCTGCGCGCCGGGCTCAACGCCAATGCCAAGCGTACGCTGCGCGACGATCCAGAGAAACGGGCCCTGACCAAGCCAGAATCGCTGTGGGAGATCGAACAGGGCAGCGGCCTGCCCATGGCCGCCTTCTTTGATGCCGCGCGCATCCGTTCGGACTGGTACAGCCGCGCCGCCACGCTGTTCACGCAATTCGATGCGCTGGTGCTGCCCTCGGCGCAGGTCTGGCCGTTTCCAGTCGATTGGCGCTGGCCCTCGACGATCGCGGGCAAGGCGATGGACAGCTATCATCGCTGGATGGAGATCGTCGTGCCGGTGAGCCTTGCCGGCCTGCCCTGCATGGGCCTGCCCGCCGGGTTCTCGGACAGCGGGCTGCCGATGGGCCTGCAACTCTTTGGCCCCACTGGCAGCGACGCGGCGATCCTTGCCATGTCCGACGCCTATCACCGTGCGACCGACTGGCCCGGGCAACGGCCGCCGGCGCTCGCCCACCCCTGACTTTCCGGAGGTTCCATGCAGGATCTGCACACCCGTGACACGCCCTTCCTTGCGCTCGACAAGGCGCGCCTTATGTCCAATTGCGCTCGAATGCGCGCCCGAGCCGACGCGCTTGGCGTCACCCTGCGCCCGCATCTGAAGACGGTGAAATCGGTGCCTGCCGCCAAGGCGATCCTTGGCGAGATGAGCGCGCCCGCAACCGTCTCGACCCTGCAAGAAGCCGAGGCCTTTGCCCAAGCGGGCGCAACCGACCTGATCTATGCGGTTGGCATCGCGCCAGCCAAGCTGCCCCGAGTCGCCGCGCTGCGGGCAACGGGGGTCGACATCGCGGTGATTCTCGACAGCGTGGCGCAGGCCGAAGCGGTTGTTAGCTGTCCCACGCCGATCCCGGCGCTGATCGAGATCGACACCGACGGCGCCCGCGCCGGGCTTGCCCCTGATGCGCCCGAGATCGTGCAGATCGGCCGCATCCTTGACGCGGGCGCCGCGCTGCGCGGGGTTCTCACCCACGGCGGCGCGTCTTACGGCTGTTTCGATCCGGCATCGATGCAGGCGCTGGCCACGCAAGAACGCGATGGTGCGCTCGCGGCGGCCAAGGCGCTGACGGACGCGGGGCTGCCCTGCCCGGTGATCAGCGTCGGGTCGACCCCCACGGCATGGTACGGCACGGACCTTACGGGGATCACTGAACTGCGCGCCGGGGTCTACACCCTGTCCGATCTGATGATGGCAGGGCTTGGCGTCGGCACGGTGGATGACATTGCTGCCAGCGTCGTCACCACGGTCATCGGCCACCAGCCGAGCCGCGGCTGGATCGTCACCGACGCGGGTTTCATGGCGCTGTCAAAGGATCACGGCACCGCGGCGATGCCTGTCGATCAGGGCTACGGCCTTGTGGCTGCGCTGGATGGAACGCCTTTTGGCGATCTTGTCGTCAGGGCTGTGAGCCAGGAACATGGCATCCTTGCCCTGCGGCCCGGCAGCAGTGGCACCCTGCCCGAACTGCCCATCGGCAGCCGCCTGCGCATCTACCCGAATCATGCCTGCGCGACGGTTGCGATGCATCCGGCCTTTGCCGTTTGCGACGGGATGCAGATCACCGAAGACTGGCCCATCCTGCGCGGCTGGTGAAAGGCGCGTGACCACCGCCGAGCGTCCGGCACGCTCGGCGCAAACAGCGCTGAGCGACGGGCACGACCGGATGATCTGCGACAGAGACCCTGCCAAGATTCATGAACGTGCACCGTAGCGAAGCCTTTCGCGCAAAAATCTTTACCCAAGGGCTGAAGGACGTCAGCAGTGAGCGCCGATGGCGACACGCCCGGCGTGAGATACATTCCGCCAGTATCCTTGCACTTGCTGGTCCTGTGGGCGGCGAAAGCCCGGTTCAGATCGCGACCCGATCCGCGAGCCTGTCCTGCACCAGCCCGGCAATGCGGGCGATGTCCGACTTGGTCGGACGCCCGTCCGAGCGGGCGTCGGCAAGCCCATCGGCGGCATCGACCAGCGCATGATCCCCCGCGCTGAAAGCCACGCCGCGCAGGAACGCGGTCACGTAGTCCAGCATCCGCTCGTCGCCATCATCGCCCAGCACATCCGCCGCATGGGCCATGTCATCGCGATAGGCCAAAGGGTCGGGCCGCACCGTTTCATCGCAGACCATACGCACCCCGCGCGGGCGACGCTCGGCCGGAAGGTTCGAGATGATCATGTTCTGAAAGCCGATCACGCTGTCCACTGGCTTTGGCAGAAACCCGTCGGCCCCGGCGGCCATCGCCACATCTTCGGCGAAAGTATCGCCGCTGGTGCCAAGGATCACCGAAATCCGCGGCATGGTTGCCGCCAGTTCCGAGATCAGTTCCGCCCCCGAACCATCCGGCAGCCCCATATCGATCACCGCCACTGTCGGACGATAGACCCGCAGGTGCCGCCGGGCCGATTGCAGGCAATCCGCGCGCCGGATTCGCGCACCGCTGCGCAGGCACAGCAGGCGCATCGCGTCGCAGGCATAACGACTGTCCTCGACCACGAGTACGGTCATGCCAAGCAAAGGACGGCTCGCCGTGGGGCGCGGGATCGAAGGCAGGGCATCCGAGTCGGTCATCACACTCTCCATCAAGGTACCATCACAGTCTTCACGAATTGTTCCTAATGGCGGGTTAACGTCGCACCCATCTTGTGAGCCCCGCCCCCTTGCGCGATAACCTCAGCGTCAACGTCTGGAGGAGACACCTATGATCGGCCGCCTGAATCACATCGCCATCGCTGTTCCCGACCTTGAAGCCGCCGCGGCTCAGTATCGCGACGCGCTTGGGGCCAATGTCGGCGCGCCGCAGGACGAGCCCGACCATGGCGTCACGGTGGTGTTCATCGAACTTCCCAACACCAAGATCGAACTGCTCTATCCGCTGGGCGAAAACTCTCCGATCAAGGCGTTTCTCGACAAGAACCCCTCGGGCGGGATGCACCATGTCTGCTACGAGGTCGAAGACATCATCGCCGCGCGTGATCATCTGAAATCGCAAGGCGCACGGGTGCTTGGCGATGGCGAGCCGAAGATCGGCGCGCATGGCAAGCCGGTTCTGTTCCTGCATCCCAAGGATTTTCAGGGCACCCTGACTGAGCTCGAGCAGGTCTGATGGATCCGGTTTCAGGCCTTGTTCTGTTCGCGGTCATCTGGTTCATGACCTTCCTGTCCGTCATCCCGTTCCGGCTGGAAACTCAGGGCGATCGCGGCGAGGTGGTGCATGGCACCCATGCCAGCAGCCCCGAGGTTCACAACCTGCGCCGCAAGGCGCTGATCACCACCGGCATCGCGGCGGTGATCTGGGCGCTTGCGGCATGGGTGATCCTGTCTGGAGTGATCTCGGTGCGCGAACTCGATTCGTGGATGTTCCAGCGGATGAGCCCGCGCCCCGAGCTGTGATCCTAGCGTCTCGCGGCGCGCGCCTCGAGACGCTGGAACAGGTGGGTGAAGGTCGCCGCGCCAAGGATTGGCACCAGCAGGTTCACCAGCGGGATGGTCAGCGGCACCGCCATCAGCACGCCCGCGATCCAGATCGTCGGCAGGTAGCGGCGGCGCAGCTGCGCCGCGCCCGTGCGCCCCACCCGGCGGATCGCCGCAAGGGTGAAATATTCCCGCCCGAGCAGAAAGCCGTTCAGCCCCCAGAAGATAAACGGCGCAAGCGGGGCCAGCAGCAGGTACAACACCAGCGCCACCACGTTCGCAAGCACCAGAACCCCAAGAAATCCAAGCGAATCCCGGATGTTGTCCAGCAGGCTTAGCTCGTTTGCCGGGGGCAGCCCCGGATAGTGCCGATCTTCGACCGCCTGCGCCACATCATCGAGAAACAGCCCCGTCACTGCCGAGGCGACCGGCACCATCAGCACCACCGACAGCAGCAGCATCAGCGGGACAGCGCCCCAGCTGACCGCATCATCGACCCAAGTCACCGTGCCGACCCACGGCAGGCTGACCCCATCGCCGATGAACCAGCCGATCACCTGCACAAACAGCACGTAAATCGCCACGAAAATGCCGATGGTGATGCCCACCCCCTTGAGCAGCACCATGCGAAAGCGCGGATCTCCAAGTTGGCCGACGGCGGCCAGAAACGCGCCGGGGATCATTCCGAGACCCAGCTTACGACGGCATCCAGATCCGGGCGCGGGCGATCCGGCGGCGCCGAGGTTTCGGTGCCGATATGCAGGAACCCGGCGATGCGCTCATGCGGGGCAAGGCCCAGCGTCTGCTCGACAAACTCCCGGTCTTCGGCGATCCAGCCGGTCAGCCAGTTCGCCCCCCAGCCGCTGGCCAGCGCGGCATTGAGCAGCGCAAGGCAGACTGCGCCGGCGGAATAGGTCTGTTCGATGGCGGGCACCTTGGGGCTGTCCTTGGGCGATTCCACCACGGCAACGCAGAGCGGGCTGTCGGCAAATTGCTTGCGCCCCTTGCCCGCGACGTCCTCGGCCAGACCCAGCGCCGTGCCGCGTGCGCCCGCCGCCTCGGCCAGCCGGGCCAGCGCGTCGCCCTGCAGCACGATAAATCGCCACGGCTCCAGTTTGCCGTGATCGGGCGTGCGCGCCGCCGCTTCGAGGATCGGCAGCAATGCCGTGCGGTCGGGGGCCGGGCCGGTCAGCGTCTTGGCCGGACGCGAGCGCCGGCTCAGCAGAAACTCCATCGCTGCGGGGTTGGGAACGGGCATGCGCATCTCCTTGAAGGGTCAGCCCTTATGTCAGGCTTTCGGCGCGGGCTTTCAACCCGAAGCCGCCGTTGCCGGGCCTGCCCGCCCCTGCTACCGCTGCTTCAGCCCAACGGAGACCCTATGGCCAAGCCCACCCTGCCCCATCTTGCAACGCCCGGCGCGTTGATCGAGCTGCGCGTGACCCCCAAGGCCTCGCGCAACGAGATCCGCGACGAAGACGGCGCACTGCGCGTCTATGTCACCACCGTGCCCGAAGACGGCAAGGCCAATGCCGCCGTGATCAAGCTGCTGGCAAAAGCGCTTGGCGTGCCGAAATCGCGGCTGACCCTGCTGCGCGGCGCCACGTCACGCGACAAGCTGTTCCGGGTCGAGCCCTAGTCGGGCTTGCTGCGCACGTAGACCCCTTCGGGCAGCGAAAGCGCGGCGGCAAGGTCGCGCATCTGGGTCATCGACAGGGTGATCTTGTTCACGCTGTCGGTGCGCGGGTCGTATTGCTCGACCGTTACGCACTCCTCGAACCCGGAGACGATCACGTCTTCCTGGAGATGTGGGGCGCCCTCGTCGACAAGCGTGACGACCGTGGCGTCGAATTCGTGCTCTATGCTGAACATACGGCCAGCCTAGCCCGTTGCATCAAGGCTGCCTATCCCTGAAATTCGCCGCGTGGCCGGTCGCATGTCTGGCGCCGCCCTTCCGGCGCGCCTATGCTTGGGGCATGATAGTCCCGAATAAGGCATTGTTCGCCATGCGCCGCTTCCTGCCGCTGCTCTTTCTCGCTCTTGCGGCCTGCGGGGCCGTTCCGATCGCGACCACGCCGACCGGCAGCGCCCCGATGACCTCGGCAGAGCAGCGCGCCGAACGGGCGACCCGCCAGTTCATCGACGTCGCCACCACCGTCGAGCCGGTGGTCGAAGACGAATGCCGGCGCAGCACCCGCGGGCTGAACTGCGACTTTCTCATCGTTGTCGACGACCGGCCCGCCACCGAGGCCAATGCCTTTCAAACGCTCGACGATTACGGGCGCCCGATTCTTGCCTTCAATCTTGCGATGATCGCCTCGGTGCAGAACCCCGACGAGCTGGCATTTGTCATGAGTCATGAATCGGCGCATCACATCCTCGGGCATCTTGCCCGCGTCGAAGAGGATGCAGCAGTTGGCGCCATCATCTTTTCCGGCCTTGCCGCCATGTCCGGCGCCGACGATGCGGCGGTGCGCACTGCCGAGGAATTCGGGGCGTCGGTGGGCGCGCGGACCTTTTCCAAGGAATACGAGCTTCAGGCAGATCAACTGGGCACGATCCTTGCGATCAAGGCCGGGTATGATCCGCTGAAAGGCGCGGCCTTCTTCACCCGCATCCCCGATCCGGGCGATCGTTTCCTTGGCTCGCACCCGCCCAACGCGGCCCGGATCGAGATCGTCCGCCGCACCGCCGAAACCTACCGCGCCACCAACTGATCCCTGCCAGAGGCCAACCACGTCACGCCCCTTGCACGCAAAGGGCGAGCGTTGACCTGCATCAAAGGCACCGCGTCTTCACCTTGCTAGGATGTCGGAACGATCGTCCGACATACCCAGCATGGGGGAATGAAGATATGCCCGGCCCCAATCCGCTTGAGCGTCACGCAAAGCTTGTCGATCACATGGCATCCGCCTTGGGGGTCGATCTCGAAGAACAGATCTTGCGCGGCAAACTCAACCTTGGCGCGATCGAGGACGCGGTGCTCAGCTGCACCAACTGCACCCAGCCCGGCGCCTGTGAATCCTGGCTGGCCGCGCGCACCGATGTTGCGTCCGACGCCCCGCATTACTGCCGCAACCTGATCCTGTTCGCGGCCTTGCGCGACGCCTGACAGGGCGCACCGATGGGAGAGGAAACCAACATGTTCGACACCCCGCCAACCACGAAGGCGCAAGACACGCGCCGCCCTCGGCCACTGGGCGCGCGGACCGATCATTACTGGCTGGTCCAGCGCATGGCACGCGCCAACGGCACCGATCTTGCCGCCGCCAGCGATGACGGCCACCTGACGCAAGAGCAATGGGCAGCGATGATCGAACGCTGTCGCGGCTGCGCTTGGGTGCAGGGCTGCCAGCGTTGGCTCGACCAGCCCGAACAGGCGCTGCGTGACACGCCAGCCAATTGCGGCAACCGCGCGCATTTCGCCGACCTGAGGACCAGACTGCAAGCAGAGTGAAACCGATGCCACGTCCCCTTGGAGATCCCGCGCGACATTTCTGGATGACCCGAAGCGTGGCGCGGGTCATGGGGCTCAGTCTCGCCGAAGAGATGCGCTGCGGCAGGCTCGAGGCCGAGGAATACGCCCGGATGGTCACCAGTTGCCGCGGCTGCCCCGTCGTGTCCTCGTGCGAAAGCTGGCTGGGCCGTCAGACCTGCATCGCGGCCTCTGCCCCGCAGGGCTGCTGCATCAGCGCAACGCTGGCGCGCCTTCGCCGACGTCATTGAACGCGTTCAGCAGAACAGCGGCCCGCCGTCCTGTCCGATGCTGCGCCGCAAGGTGATCTTTCGGTCAGCCCTGCCGCATGTGTTTGGCGGATTCCTTGATCAGGTCATACTGCCCCGAGGGGCGGAACCGCCACAGGTAGTCGGGAAGCACCGCTTCAAGCGAGGTCGGGGTGATCCCAAGCTCGGCAAAACCACGCGCCCCGGCAGACACCACATTGTCGGATTTCAGGCTGGCCACTTGATCGCGGGTGATCTGCGCTGGAATGATGCCGCCGCTCAGCCCGGCCAGCGTCTCGAAAACGCTGCCCATCACCGAAGCAAGCCCGAACGGCAGGTTCACCACCGCCCTGCGACGCCGGATCACCGTCAGCATCTGCCCGATCAACGCCCGGAACGTCGCGACCTCTGGTCCGCCGAGTTCATAGACGCCGGGCGCGGCCTCGCCCGTCGCGCCCAGCACGGCGGCATGCGCCACATCATCGACGTAGACCGGCTGGAATTTGGTCTCGGCGCCGACCAGCGGCAGCACCGGACCCATGCGCGACATGCCGGCGAACCGGTTGAAAAAACTATCCTCGGGGCCAAAGATCACCGACGGACGCAAGATCACCGCGCCGGGCATGTGCTTGAGCACGGCCTCTTCGCCCTGCGCTTTGGACCGGGCGTAGGCGCTGGCGCTGTCCGTGTCGGCACCGATCGCCGAAAGCTGAACCATATGGGCCACGCCCTGTTCGGCGGCGATGCGGGCGATGCGCTCCGCACCCTGATGCTGGATCGCCTCGAAGCTGTTCTTGCCCTTCGCGTCAAAGGTCCCGACACAGTTCACCACCGCATCCGCGCCCAGCATGACAGAACGCACCGACGCGTCATCGCGGATGTTGCAGACCACCGGCTCGACCTGGCCGACGGCGCCATATGCCTTGACGAACAGCGCCTCGTTCGGGCGCCGCACCGCAACGCGAACACGCCATCCAAGCTTGGCCATGCGCCGCGCCACATGGCGCCCGACGAAGCCCGAGCCACCGTAGATCGTGACGAGTTTGCTCATGCTGACTGCTCCTTGTGCGAGGCTGTTGCGCCCTGAATACCGGTCCGGGGTAGCCCCGACAAGGTGCCGTTGCGAAAGAGGGAAAACAATTTGAAAAACTCTGTTGACACTCCCCCCTACCAACTTTAAACGCCCCCTCACCACCTGTGCCCAGGTGGCGGAATGGTAGACGCGCTGGCTTCAGGTGCCAGTGGCCGCAAGGCCGTGGAGGTTCGAGTCCTCTCCTGGGCACCAATTATCTGAGTAAGTCATTGATTTTCCTGTACTTATTCGATTTCCAGACTTCCCGCCCTCTATCCTACCCCTCATCCTTGATGTGACTGGGCTTTGCTAGAAGCGACGATTCCTTACGCCTCAGCCTTCCAGCTTTTCCAGCGCGTCCAGGACTTCGGTTGCGAGCTGCACCGCGACCTCCAAGGAATCCGTCGAGTACCGCCCCAGGGGGAACAGCTTT
This sequence comes from Salipiger sp. 1_MG-2023, assembly GCF_030547555.1. Taxonomy (NCBI): domain Bacteria; kingdom Pseudomonadati; phylum Pseudomonadota; class Alphaproteobacteria; order Rhodobacterales; family Roseobacteraceae; genus Salipiger; species Salipiger sp. 1_MG-2023. Next base: position 26,828 of record NZ_JAUOQN010000006.1, read on the forward strand.
GCGGGATCACAGTTGGCGTCGTCGGCAAGGATGTGATCTTGCAGGATCGCGATGACGGCGCAGAGCTTGCGGTGATGGGTCATGCCTCCGCCCTCGTCTTGCGGTACTCGCCAACCTGGGCAGCTACCTGCTGCATCACGGCATCCATGTCGGCCCCGGCATCAAGCACCAGCGATAGCCCCGCCGAAATGATCCGCTTTTCCGTGTCGTCAAATTCGCCAACGATCTTGGTCCATTTGGCCTTTTGGGGTGTGATCCGATATTTCTCGCGGTAGGCGGCAAGCGCCCCGGACACGGCCCCCGTGAATAGCCAGTCGATGCTGGCTCCCTCGATTTTCACCCATTCGAGCAGTTCGTCAGTCAGCAAGACCGCGTTGGGTTCATCCGGGTCGTATGTAAGCATCGGCGGCTCTACCTCGAAGTGAGCGCAGAACCAGTCAATCCTGCCCTCTGTCGTGGCCAGGTCTGCATCGGACTCACGGTAGAACGAGTAAGAGCCGCTCGGGGTGTCTACGGTCGTTTTTTTCATACCGCGAACCTGATCGGGCAAGCCGGTAGCGGTCCCGCTGGCGGGTTGTTGATTGGTCATTGTCAGGATCTCCGATTGAGGTTATCAATGTTTTACGTTGATAATCCTTGGCAGACGTGCCGTCAATGAAAAACGTTGATACATGACACCAGCACAATCCCGCGCCGCCCGTGGTCTAATCTCGATGACGCAGACAGAGTTGGCGAAAGCTTCCGATCTAGGGCAATCCACCGTGATTGATTTCGAGCGTGAGCGGCGTATCGTTTCTGACGCGGCAATCTCTGCAATCCGCGCGGCCCTCGAATCCGCCGGGGTCGAGTTCATCGCAGAGAATGGCGGCGGCGCAGGGGTCAGGCTGCGGAAAGCGTGAACCTTTAACGCCAACTCGCAAGTTCAACGCAGCTCACTGCATTCCGAATTTTGCGAACGGGTCGCTTTCGTCTTCGGCGACAGGGGCGTGAACCTTTGAGCGCGACACCGACGTTCCGCCAAACTCGTTAATCGCCAGCCGGTAGGCCGTATACAGCGCCGCCGTCTTTTGCTCTTTCGGGTCTTCGATCAGCGCCCGAAGCTGGGCGAGTGCGACTAGCGCAGGCTCATCCGCTGCCGTCAGCCAAGGCCAGCGCCGGGCGAAATCCCGCCATGCGGTCTTTTCCTTGGCAGTCATGAACGAGGGCGGATCTCCCACCGGCTGCTCTCCCTTCGGGTTGAACCTGCCTCGGAACCGTTCGGGGTGCGCCTTGTCTGCCCCTGTCAGCTTTGCTTTCGCCATCGGCGTTCTTGGTCTCGCCATGTCATTTCCAAAATGTTGAATTGGAGGTGCGTACAGAAGACGGGGCGACCGGTTTCCGATCCTTGAGCGGATAGAAAATTGATCGCCCCCCCTGTCATGCTTTGCACCACTCGATTGCACCGGGGATCGGCAGCGATGCGATGTAGGTCACGCTCGGGTCAGACGTGTGACCATAGAGCAAGACGCACCGCGCATCCTCTGTAAGCTCTGCGTCGATCTGTTCGATGCCCAGCAGTTCCCGGTTCAGCGCCTGCCGGAATGCGGCGGCTATGTCGTCAGTCAGCATCGGTATAGTCCTCCTGTTCAGCTTCCAGCGCCAAGACCCGCGCGTGACCGGCGCGAACCTCGGCTTCCAGTGCGTCGATGCGGCGGCGCAAAGGTCGGATCACATCCGCGAAGATTTCGGCCTGACCTTGCATCAGGTCCGACAGAGCCTTGTGCGTGACCGGCTTGTGTCCGTGTTCCGCCAGGAAGGCTTTCATCTGTGCCGCGTGTGGGTCATCGGGGATGTGCCGCGCCCCAGTGGCGTCGGTTGTCAGTAGTGCCTGTTCTTCGGCAGTCATGGGCTGCGCCGCATCCCACTTCGCCCAGGCTGAAAGGATCTGTTCCCGTGTCGGGGCCATTAGCTGTATTCCTCAAAGCTGATGAACGCAGCGGCATCGTCGCGCACCGGCTCAAGTCCAAGGTTCAGCACATACTTGACCACCGTGCTGTTTGTCTGGAACATCGAAACAAGGTTGGTGCCGCTCGGGGTTGCCGACGTGTTCGTGGGATCGTCGGCCATTTCAATTGCGGCCTCGTCGGACGATGTGATTTCCAGCCGCTCTATATTGCCACCGATTGCCGCCGCGTCGATCAAGCTCAGGCGACTGCCCGTAAAGGCGGAAGTCATGACGGCTGGGATCTTGGCGATGGTGCCGCCAAACGGGTTAAGCGTGTCGTCATCCAGCAGCGCCAGCATGTTTGCCGCTTGGGGAGAGACGGCCCAGACCAGATTGCCCGCCGCGCGGGTGTTGACCCGGTTCAGAGCGGCCAGCAGTGCAACGTGAAGGCCGTCGGGGTCAGGGCGTCCGAGTTGCGTGTTGACGGTTCCGTCAAAGGTGCCACCGCTTGTCAGCTTGGTGAAAAGGAAACGGTCGCAGGCCGCAGCGATTGCCGCGCGCAACTGGACGTTCACAAAGCTCTGGCCCGCCGCGCTGGTGTTGTTCCAAAGTTCATTGGTCAGCACCAGCGCCGCCGCGATCTTCTCGGGGTTCACGATTAGCGGATCATCCCATGGCAGGCCCTGCACCGGGATCGGCAGACCACCACCGACAACGGCGGCATTCGCTTCCAGGCCGATGCTCATCAGCCGCGTGTTGAACGGCACCTGCATCGCCCAGCGTTCGGAAAAGATGCGCGCCAGAACGGATTGCGTGCGCATCTGAGAAATGAAGCCGACAACGGCGGCGGAAGATCCCGCCAGACCGGGCGCGCCGTCAGTGGTTTCGGCACCGACAGCGGCCTTGAGCTTTGCAGCCAGTTCGGCAGGCGCGCCCATCTCGCGCGCCGTGGCCTCGATGTTGCCGCTCTGTGCAACGCCAAGCGCTTTCATACGGCTCAGCCACGGCACAAGGGCGCCGTTGGAAATCTGTTCCAGATCATCAATTCGGGTTGCGATCTTCATGGGCTTGGCTTCCTTGCGAGTTTCCGAGACAGGATGGATGCGCAGCGCCTTCACCGGCTGGGCTGCGAAATGTTTGATATTGGCGATTGTGGCACCGGCATTGGCAGGGACTGCGCAGACAGACAGTTCATGCCAATCCCATGATGTGAAACGGTATCCTCCGCCGGGGAGGGGTTCGTGTTTCAGGGACGTGAAACCAATCGACAGGCCGCGAAGCGCGCCCGCCTTGATCAATTCCCAGCATTCGCGCACTCGATCCGACGCCTGCAATGCCAGCTTGGCCACAACGCGGATGCCTTCGGGTGTTATCGCGGCCTCGATGACAGCACCAACCGGCGCGTTGTGATCGTGCGAAAGCAACAGGGGAACGGGCAGTTTGAATACCGCGCCTTGCGGCTCTACCACATCGCCCATGCGGTCGGTTTGCGGCGTGGATGCGAGTCCGACGATAATGCCGGTTTCCGCATCCACGCTTTTGATGGTCAATTTTGAATAGGCCCTATTCAACAGTCGGTTCCTTCTATGGGATCGGGCGCTTCACAGCGGCCATGGTTGAATCATCTCACGTTCGCGATGGTCTCGAAATGGCGTCGGTGATCTCGGGCCGGTGAAATCACGGGTCGGTCAAACCCCCACCCCCCTTTCCGGGCGCAGATATTGCAAACGGAGGTAGTATCCCGGTTTCCGGTTCGACCCGCTGGCGAGATTGACCGCCCCCCCCGGTCGTTCATTCGACGTGCCAGAGCGTTCCGCCATTGGTCGCGGCACCCCGGATGAAGCCTTGGCCTTCACGCTTTGCCAGCCATCGGCCCAAGCCATGAGATGACAAAAGACCGGCGAGTTGCAGGGCTTCGGGCAGCTCCGGCCTCGGGTTGCCCTCGGCTTCCGCTGCCATGTCCAGAGCTTGCGCAAGCGCCCATAGCTCGCCTGCCGTCACCCATTCGGTGCGCATTGCCCTACGCAACGCCGGGGTAAGGAAATCGGGATGCCCTTCCGTCATGCGCTCTAGCATGGCTTCGATGCGGTCGAAGCGGGCTGCAACATCATCGTCCATGATCGGCGTCCTCCCACTGGCGGGTGATCCCGCTCCAATGCTTGCCTCGCGGCCCGTGGCATTCCCAATCTGTCAGGCTGCGCCATGCGTCGAGACTGACCACGCGCCCCGTCCAGGTTGTCAGCCGGTTTCCGACCGATGCCGGATAGGGTGACACGCCGGTCTTGGATGCTTGGTCTTCAGCAAATGACAAGTTGTCCGCCGCTGAACCTTGGCGCGCCTTTCCGCCAGCAACCCCCGCCGCCGTCTCGGGATACTTCCGAAGATACGCCTTCTTGCGCTCCGCCGTGAACGTCGCGGGCGCGATGGGGGCAATCCCATCGTACTGACAAACTGACAAAACTGACGGAACCTCTGCGGGCACCGTTTTCAAACAGGTTTCCGTTCGGGTTTCGGAGGTTCTGTCAGTAATGTCAGTTCTGTCAGTTTGGCAGAGACTCTTTCTCGCCGCTTCAAGCCAGATGCTCATTGGTCTACCTCATGCACCAAGGGGTTGACGGAATAGAGACGCTTGGGTGCGCCGCCCTTCGGCCCTGACGGCACCTCGATCAGCTTCACCAGGTCTGCGGTTTCAAGGATCTTCAAGGCAGGATTGATCGCCTGCATGTCCTGAAGGTGGGTCCGCTGTTTGCGGCGAACATCGCGGGCAGTGAAACGCTGCCAACCTTCTTCACGGATCAGTGCGGCCAATGCCCGTCCGGCTCGTTGCGATTGGCCACCGGCATGTTCGGCATAGGCCCGGCGCGCCATCGGCAAGAGGTATTCGGCAACAAGATGTGACGCGCGCCCGAAGTGATGTGCCGTCACAGTGTGCGGTTCATCAAACTCGCCGGTAGCCCATTCCATCATCGCCAACACCAGAGACAGCCGCACCGCCAAACCCGGCAACTTGCCGACAAAAGACAGAAGCAATCCCTCGGCCCCGATTTCCCACTCCCTGACAAACTGACGGAACATGTCGAGCAGATCGCGGGCGTCATCCTCGAAAGGGATGAACCAGGGGCGCTTATGTCCCTCGTCATCTACGGGCATTTCCAGCAACAACAGGCGACGCAAAGCGTTGTCGATGAAGGCCTCGTCGTGCAGCGCATCGGGGCGCTTGACCGGCGCAGGATGCGGCCAGACGGGCAGAAAGCGCGCCAGCAGTCCGTCGTCGTCCGACTTCATTAACAGACTGCGCAGGCGGTCGGGTTGGATGCCGCCCAAAACACCGATGGTCAGCCGGTCGATATAGACAGGATCGCGCCCCATGCGTTCGACCGAAAAGGACCGACCGCCATAGGATTCTAACCAGAAGGGGCGATCTGATCCGCCAGAGTAGCGGCTCATGTTGCCCAGCCATCCCGCCAGCTCGTCTCGGGCCATCAGGGTTCCGCGCGGCTGGCCTGCCATGATGACCGCCAGCTTTTCAACGGTGGCATCTGACACAGCAAGGCGTGGCATGGGCGGTTCGGCACCGGGATTGGCGCTGGACGGACGCGCGGGCGGTTCATCGCCGGATTTGATTGCGGCCTTGACCGCCTCCTTCCAAGCGCTTTCGGCCAGCTTTGCGACTTCGGCCTTCCCGCGCCACTCTGCCAGTTCGAATTGCGCCGCCTCGCGCATGGCACGTTCGACACGCTTTAGAGGTACAAGGACTGCATCCATGGCAGGGCTTTTGCCAGCGGACGGGTTGCCGATAATAACCGACCAGACCACGGGCGGCTCGGCCCATCCGGCCCAAGGCGACGGCCAGCGCGTGTTGCCGATCAACGAACCACAGACGGACAAGAGCGCAGCCATGACATAATCGGCAGGCGCACCTTTCGACACCGCCGCGCTGCGCATCCATGATGCCCATGCAGGCGAGAAAACATCATCCAGCGGTAGGACGGGCGGTTCAGGCAGATCGGCGCGCAGAAGGCGTTTATCGGCTTCGGGCCAGTCAGGCGTGAACGAGATAGCTTCGGAGGTCATCATGCGCTTGCCCCTTTCAGGTTCAAAATGTCGTTCCAATCGGTGCCATCTGGCGCGGGCAGCAGAGACACGGCCCAGCCCAGCGCGTGAGCGCGTTCGGCCAAGGCGTGAGCGGCGGCACGGCCTGCGTCGTCGCCATCTGACGCTATGGTCAGGCGTCCGGGCGGATCAGGCAGATGCAGGCAGCAAAGGCTGGATGTGGACAGCGCGGCCCAGATCGTCGCAGGGACGCGCAGCAGGCCGCAGGCAAGCGACAGGGCGGTTTCAATGCCCTCGGCCACCACAAGCGGACCCTCGGCCTGAGTAAGTCGCACAGCGCCGCCAGCGACGGCCCCAAGCATCGCCCTGGGCGGTGTCACCTCGGCCTTGCCGCTGCCATCCGGGCGCAGGTAGGTGCGATGTGCCGCGAAGCGTTCGACGCCATCGACGCGCGCAATCATCGCTGGGAAGCGTTTGGCGGTCGGATGCCAGCACGCAGGGTGAAAGCGAAGCGTGTTGGGCAACGCGCAGGTGATCCCCCGCGCGCGCAGGTAGGTTTCGACAAGGGTGCCAGCGATCGGTCGGGCCTCGGACCAGAGCGCGCGGGCCTGCCGCTCGCGTTTCTCGGCATCGGCCTTTGCTTCCGCGTCACGGCGTGCCATCCCAGCGGGATCGGGCGCGGCGTGGCTGCCAGGGGAAACCCCGGCAGCGGCGAGAATGTCGGTGAAACTGCATCCGGCCTTTTTGCAGTTCAGCAGCCACCGCCCGTCGCGGCCATCGGCAAGCGTCAGGGCGTTCTGTTCCTTGCGGCCCTCGGGCTGACAGATGGGGCAAGGGGCGGCACCATATCGGCGGTGCCACTTTCCGCATAGGTGTTCGGTGATTGCTCGGGCGTCAGTCGCCATCACTGCGCCCCCCAGATTAGGGTCGCGAAGATCTCAGCCTGTGCAATGGTAAGGCCATGCAGACGCATCAGGCGGCGGATTTGGATTGTGGTCATGATGTTGCCAATCGGGTTGCCCGAAAGGCGCGGCGATGGTACATTTTGAAATCGAAGCTGCCCGCATCGAATTTTTGAAACCCCGTGCCGCGTCCAATCGGTGCGGGTTTTCTATTTCTCGATGGTTGGGATCTTGGCGCCGCCAGCGCGGCGGCGACCTTCGGCTTCAAGTTCATCTGCCTGCGCCAGATACCATTTGCCCATGTCTTGAACCGCTTCGATGATCGCGGGCATGGCCTCGGGGTGCTGTTCCAAGCGCATCAGCAGGAAATGGAGCTGCACGCCGGGGTATTGGCCTGCGCCCTCCATCGTGCGACGGACAATCTGCTTGTTCCAGTTTGCGGGGGTCATGGTCGGAATCCTTTCAGGCCGCGCGGCGCGCGTTTTCCCATTCCAGAAGCTCGTCGAGCTTCCAGCGGGTACAGCCGGGGCTGAGTTTGGTGGGCTTCGGGAAGCTGTCGTCGGTCTTCACCCATGCCCAGATGGTCGGACGCGAGACGCCATAGCGTTCTGCGACTTGGCGGTCAGAGATGTAAGTGACGCCCAAGGCGTCAGCGACTTCAGGGTTTTGCGTGTATGCCATATCGTTGCATCCTGTTTTGCGCCGTAGCGCGGTTGACGGATGCAGCAGAATTAAAACACTGGATTGGACACTAACGCCGTTACTGTCCGGATTTAGCCCTCTTGCTAAGATAGCGTCTTCGGAAAGAATCTTTCTTCAAGGTTCCGATGCTTTGGGCGGTGTGGAAGTCTTCACAGCAGAGCGTGTTTCCGTCTCGGTAAAAAATGAAATCGCGTTCAAGCGCTTCGATCAATTTAGGGGCATGGCTTTCGGGAATGTCGTCCCACCTCGAAATTTGACTGGCGATTTCGATTGCCCACCACCTGCGCTTGTTTTTCTTCCCAGCGGTCGATTTTTGCTTCCGAGACCTTTCCTTTTCGGCGGCGGACTTCATCGCTATCGACCTATCCCACGCTGCGACCATCTGACTGAGGTATTTGCGCTTCGCGTCAAAAGTGCCCAGCGTTGCTTCCACAGTGTCGCAGAGGGAGGGGGCTTCCGATGTGTCTTTGGCGGCCAGCCTAAGCAAGCTTCGAGCCTTAACGAAAAAATCGCCGTTGCGCTTAGCGTCGAGGGCTTCACGGATGAAGTCTTTCCATGCTTGGTCGGTCTGAATTTCCAAGATGAGCGGCAATCTTGTGTCGTTCATTATCGACTGAGCATATCGTTCGTGAAGGTCGATGCGAGACAACAGGGATTCGATCCGATCTTCCATCATGCTGCCCCCAAAAACTTTGCCCAATCGTCCATCATCTGCCGCCGCTTTTCGATCATGTCGCCACGCCGGTAGGCGCGTTCGACCTCGGAGCCGACCTGGTGCGCCAGCGAGAGTTCGGCCATGTCACTCGGCCAATCCGTCAAATCTCCCGCCCAGTCGCGGAATGTCGAGCGCAGCCCATGGGGCACGGCAGGCTTGCCAGAGCGTGAATCGCGCCAGCCTGCCTTGTTCACATCCTCACCGGCCTGTGCCGCCACCTTCTCAGCGCGGGCCTGCATATCGCGCATAACCTTGCCCAGCGACATATCGGACAGCGTTCCGCCACGCGGGGCTGCAAAGATGTACGAGGAGTCGGCCCGCCTTGGCATCGCACCAACAATCGCCAGCGCAGGGGCGGTCAATGGCACACGATGCTCTTGGCCCGTCTTCATCTTCGCGGCGGGAACAATCCACAAATTACGCGCAGTGTCGATCTCGTGCCACTCGGCAGAACGTACCGCGCCAGATCGGCTTGCCGTGAGCGTCAGAAACTCCAGGGCGCGCGCGGCGATTCCCTGGCGCTGCCCAAGCTCGGCAAACCATGGGGCAGCATCAGAGAGCGCGACGGCAGGCCAGTGTGCTGCCTTCGCGACCTTATCGGGCTTTGGCAGCAGCGCGGAAAGATTGTGCTTCCACGCTGCCGGGTTGTCGCCCTTTCGGTGTCCGGTCACGGTCGCCCAAGCCAATATCGCCTCGATGCGACTGCGCAGCTTGCGGGCGGTTTCGTGTTTCGTGACCCATACAGGTTCGAGAACGCGAAGCATGTCCTGCGTCGTCAGATCGCCAACCAACATGCCGCCGATCTCTGGCACGGCGTATCGTTCGACCATAGAGCGCCACCGCACCCGGTCCCGGTCGGTTGCCAGTTCAACCAGCTTCGCATCGCAATACCGGTCCAAAGCATCCGTGAAGGTAAGACCACGGCTTTGAGAGGTTATAAGCTCCGCCCTGACGGCTTTGCGTTCTTCGATTGGGTCGATGCCCCGGCGCACCTTGTCTCGCGCTTCACGGGCCAGATTTCGGGCATCAGACAGCGACACGCCGGGGTAGCTGCCCAAGCCCACATCACGCCGCTTTTTGCCGATCATTGTGCGCAGTATCCAGGACCGCGCGCCGGTCGGGGTAATCTGCAAAAGCAAGCCCGGAACACCGCCAACCGCGAACGTAACATTGCGCCCCCGGCCAGGGTGACGCAGGCGCTTTATGTCTAAGGCTCCCATTTCGGGCACCATCTTTGGCATATCGGCTCCACATCCTACCCGCCAAAAATGGTAGTGCATGGGCGTTATTGATCGCAACTGATTCGGACAGCGGGAATGCCTATCCCCTTGATGCCCTTGCGTATTCTTTACAGCACCCGACAGGACGAAACGCGATTTCTGCGTCTCTCCTGGGCACCACTACTCTATGGAATACATTGGTCTATCTACAGCCCTTCTAAGCTGTTAGGATCCACAGACCATGTAGGGTCCCGTTTCATCCTCGTTTAGCTACGTTGAATATGGGATCGTTTACTTCAGCTGTCGCATCCCGACCAAGCTGAAGAGCCACTACACCTCACCCCCAACCGCATTTTCGCCTCGCACGAGATCCGCCCGAATCGCTGAGGCAAGGGCCAGACGCGCCGCAGATCAACTCGACGAGTATTGGCTTCACCTTCTGTCCCAGTCGAAAGAGTTGCCGGGGAAGCACATGCTTCGTCTTCAGCGCGATCCTCGGGCGGCATCGACGGCAACACCTGCTCCTCGCGTCGAAGCGGTCTCCGAGACCATCACCCTGTCCGAACGCTTTACCATACCTAGCGCGCGCACTCTGGCGACGCTGGAGCGTGTACCCTCGCCGAAGCCGCGTCGAAACCAAACCTGTCGTGACATTGCTTTGCGCGCCCTTTGTCCTGGTCGGTCAGTGGAGGCTCTGCCGAAAGCTGATGGGCCAATCTTTCATGGCACGGGACTTCAACAGGCAGGTCGCAGAAATCCAAATCCATATCGCCATGCTCAATCGCTATTCTGCGCTCGGCATACCTGTCACCGAGCCCGTCGGATAAATCCGCCTGAGGAAGGGGCAGTTCGCCCTTCACCCGATTTGTGCGACAAAGCCAGCAAGATCTGTAAACGGTGCAGGCGGACACGCTGCGCGCGCAGCATATTGAGGGGTGTTCAGAACCTCGGCCAGAGCGCGCCGACCCAACGCCGCTACAGCAATAGACGCGGATCGCCCCCAAGCTCGACGCCGGGAAACACTTCGCGCTCCAGAACACCGGCATCGAGCCCGAAGAGGCCGCGCATCAGCCAGCCGACATGAGCGCGCAGATCGCGCGTCGGCATCAGGTCGCGCCGATCGTACAGTGCCGCCTCGTCCAGTCCGGGCCAATCCGTCACCACGCGCCCGCCGCGCAGCGCGCCGCCCGCCATCAGCATTGCGCCCCCGGTGCCGTGATCGGTGCCCCCGGTGCCGTTGAAGCGCACCGTGCGCCCGAATTCCGTCATCGCCACCACCGCCGTGCGCTGCCATGCCTGCGGGCCAAGCTCGTCGCGCAGCGTCAGGATCGCGCTCGACAATCGGCCGAGCGCCCGGCCCAGCGGCGCATCCTGCCGCGCGTGGGTATCCCAGCCGGTGATCGAGAATGCCGCGATCCGGGCCTCAGCGCGCAGCTGTTGTGCGACGAACGCGGCAAGGCGCGCCTCGCCCGGGCCTCTGGCGGCGGCCATGTCGGCGCCCATCCTCTCGCCCATCTCCTGCGGGCTGAGCGCGCTCGCCAGCGCATCACCGTCGCCGTCGGCGATGCGAAAGGCCTCGGACATGGCGGCTGCAAAGGCGGGGTCATCCTGCATCACCCGCTCTGCAAGGCGGATCGCCTGCGGGCTCAGCGCCAGATCCGCCTCGGGCACCCAGCGAGCCACCGGCGCCGCGCCGCGCAGCACCGCCAGCGGATCAGACCCAATCGCCCATGCGGTCTGCGTGCCGATGCCCGGATAATGTTGCAGCATCCGGTTGAGCCAGCCGTCGCGCCGCGCGCCGCTGGCCAGATCCGCCACCCCGGCTTCGAGCAGATCCTGCCCATCGAAATGGCTGCGCTTGTCGCGATAGGGAGTCGAGACAGCGTGCACCACGCTCAGCTCTTTCGCCTGCCATAGCGGCATCAGCCCGGCCATCGACGGGTGCAGCGCAAAGCGCCCGTCCAGATCCAGCGGCCCGCCCTCGGCGTCGGGCAGCGCGCCGCCGCGCAGCGCCTTCCACGCCGGATCGCCCCAGGGCTGCGCCATGGCAAGCCCATCCATCGCGCCGCGCAGAATGATCACCACCAGCCGGTTGTCGCCCGGCGCCGCCGCAAAGGTGACCGGCGTCACCAGCGGGCTGGCCGCCAGTGAACAGCCGATCAGCGCCGAGCGGGTCAGGAAGGCGCGCCGTGATAGCGTCATGGTCTCAGCTCCTCTGAAAGGCGGGAGAGGCAAGGATCAGCCCCACCCCATCGGCGCGGCTCTCCGCCGCCTGCGCGGCAAATTGCACCGCGGGCGTTGCCCGCCCAGCCAGAGCGGTGATGAGGAATTCGCGCGGATCGGGCAGCGTGCCGGCAAGGATCTGCGGGACGGCGAGCGCCCATTGCAACCGCGCGGCAAGGCCCTGCGGCGTAATCCATGCGCTGTCGTCTTCGGACAGCCCGTCAGGGCCGACCGGCCTTTCCCAGCTGTGGCCCATCAGATGGAGCGGATACTGGATGTAGTCGCGAAACTGTTTTTCCTTCAGCGGCACGAAGCTTTCGGGCGGGATTGCCAAGGCGCGCAGCGCCGAGGCCATGAATTCAAACGGTCGCTTGACGTTGCCGGGCGCGGCATTCCACGCCGCCGGATGCGCCAGCATCGCCGCATAACCCGCCGACAGATCGCTGCCGCTGTCGCGCAAGGCGGTCTCGATCTCCTGCACCAGCGCCGGGTCGGGGGTATCGGCCACAAAATGCACCGCAAGCTTGCGGGCCAGATGGCGCGCCGTGGCCGGGTGGCGCGCCAGATCGCGCAGCGCCGATTCGATATCGGACAGTTTGGCGGGATCGCCGCCATAGTCCTTGCCAAGCACCGTTTCGGGCCCCGGCTCGGCGGAATCCTTGCGAAACACCCGCCCGACCTGCGGATTGAAGGTCAGCCCGGTCAGCAATTCGGCCAGCGCGCGCACATCGCCCTGCGTGTAGGGGCCGCCGACGCCCAGCGTGTGCAGCTCCATGATCTCGCGTGCGAGATTCTCGTTCAGCCCGCCCCCGGCCTTCTTGCCGCGCGGCGAGTTTGGCCCGACCGAGCCGCGCTGATCGAGATAGCTCACCATCACCGGATGGGTGACGGCGGCAATCAGCAGATCTTCGAAGCGACCCGACAGATGTGGGCGGATCGCCTCTTCGACATAGGGCGACACGGCGCGACGCATCAGCGCCGCCTTGCCCTGCGCGGTGAAATGATCGGCCCAGAACGCCGACAGCCGTTCGCGAAACGGCGCCTGCGTGGTCACGCAACGGGCCAGCGACTGGCCAAGCCATGTCATCTGCGCCTGCCGCGCCTGCTTGTTCATTACGCGCATCGCCTTGAGCGCGGTCTTCTCGGCGGCGGTCCCGCGCAAATCTCTGCGCAGCCTGCCCTGTTCGTTGTACCGCACGATGCGGGCGCGGAACGTATCGAACGGCTCGATCGGATGGCGGGCGGCAGCAAGGTCCGGCCCTTGCAGCGTGGCCAGCATCGCCGCCACGCTTTGGGCGGGCGCGATGTTCGGCGACAGGCCGCAGCCAAAGCGTATTTCAGCAAGGGTGGGGTCGAACGCGGGCATGGCAACCTTCCGTCTGATGCACAGAGCCTAGCGCAAGCAGTGCATTCGCACATCCCCACCCCGCACTGAGCTGATCACATCAGCGCCAGACCGCCCAGCAACAACGCGGCCAGCAGCATCGCCCGCCGATACAGTGCAATGGCGCGCCGCATCGCCGCCGCATCCGGGTCAGGCGCGCCGTCGTTGACCCATGGCTCGTCGGCGACGGTGCCACCATAGACCCTTGGGCCGGACAGGCGCACGCCGACGGCTGCGGCCAGCGCCGCTTCCGGCCATCCGGCATTGGGAGATCGGTGCTTGCCCGCGTCACGCATCATGGCGCGCAGGCACAGGCGCAAGCGCCCCGATGCCAACGCCAGCAGCGCGCCGGTCAGCCGCGCCGGGATCAGGTTGACCAGATCGTCAAGCCGCGCGGCGGGCTTGCCGAAATCCTCATAGCGGGCGTTGCGGTGACCGATCATCGAATCCATCGTGTTGATCGACTTGTAGGCGGCGATCCCCGGCAGGCCCGCGACTGCCCCCCACAGCAGCGGCGCAATCACCCCGTCCGAGGCGTTTTCTGCAAGGCTCTCCAGCGCCGCACGGGCGATCCCCGCCTGCCCAAGCGTCATCGGATCGCGCCCGACGATCCGCGACACGGCGGCACGCGCCTGCGCAAGATCTCCGCTTGCCAACGGGCGCGCCACGGCTACGACATGATCGTTCAGCGAGCGCGCGGCGACCAGCGGCCAACTGAACAGCGCCGTCAGCGCCGCGCCCCAGAGGCCGCCCGGCAGCGCCCATTGCACCAGCGCCGCCGGCAGGATCACCGCCGCCAGCACCGCGCCGACGCAGATCCCGCCAAAGACCCGTCGGCGGGCCCCCGAGCCATGGTTCCAGCGCAGATCAAGCGCCGAGATCAGCGCGCCGATCCACACCACCGGATGCGACAGGCGGCGAAACAGCCAGTCAGGCCAACCCAGCAGCGCATCGACGATAAGCGCCAGCGCCATGGCTCCGGCGAACATCATGTCAGCCGCCCGTTGACGCTGAGGATTGCAAATCCCGCGTCCAGTCGTCGCAGCCGGGTCACCGACAGCGGTGCGATTTCAAAGGCCAGCCCCTGCGCCGGATCTCCCAGCGCAAGGCCAAGCGCGGCGCGCACCGTTCCCGCATGGGCGACGATCGCCAGCGGGCCGGGACGCTGCGCGTGTCGCTCCAGCGCCGGGGCGACCCGCGCCACCAGATCGGCAAAGCTTTCGCCGCCGGGGCTGGCGTGACGGGCCAGATCGGCGCGGCTCATCGGGCCAAGGTCGGGCAGTTCTGCAAACGCCATCCCCTCTTGTGCGCCGAAATCCTGTTCCCACAGCGCCGGGTCACAGTCCGGCAGCCGATCCGGAAACAGCGCCTGTGCCGTCTGGCGGCAGCGCAGCGCCGGGCTGCACACCAGCGCGCAGGGCGCAAGCCAGTCGCGCAAGGGCCTCGGAATCACGGGCAAGGGCAGGATCGCGGGCACATCGCTGCGTCCGCACAGCCGCCCCTTGTGGTCGGCAGCTGCGTGCCGGATCAGGATCATTTCGGATGGGTCGGGCGGGGTCATAGAGGCTTTCCAAATCACGCAGAACCTGATTTGTCACGGCGCCATGGCAAAGTCGATCCTGATCACCGGAGGCGCGCGTTCTGGCAAGAGCCGCCTCGCCGAAGACATGACGCTGGGGCTTGGCGCCTCGGCGATCTATATCGCCACGGCCGAGGCGCATGACGCCGAGATGGCCGACCGCATCGCCCGACACCAAGCCCGGCGCGGAGCGGAATGGCGCACGGTGGCCGAGCCTCTGGCGCTGGCGCAGGCGCTGCGCGACACCGATGGCGATGCGCCCCGGCTGGTGGATTGCCTGACGCTGTGGCTGAGCAACCTGATGCTGTCAGGTGCCGACTGGCAGGCCGCCACCGACGATCTGGCGGCGCTGATCCCAACGCAGCGCGCGCCGGTGATTCTTGTCACCAACGAGGTCGGCGACGGGATCGTGCCTGAAAACGCCCTCGCCCGCGCCTATCGCGACGCGGCGGGGCTGGTGAACCAATCCATCGCCCGCAGCTGCGACGAGCTCTGGCTCTGCGTCGCGGGCCACCCGATCAAGGTGAAATGACCATGCTGCCGATCCACCATATCGACGATGTCGCCACGCTGGCCCTGCCCGCGCCCGACGCTTCTGCCGCCGCCGCAGCGCGGGCCCGGCAGGCCGAGCTGACCAAGCCTCCGGGATCGCTGGGACGGCTCGAAGAGCTGGCCGAATTCCTTGCGAGCTGGCAGGGCCGCGCCCTGCCCGCACTGGACGCGGCGCAGGCGCTGGTGTTTGCCGGCAACCATGGCATCTGCGCGCAAGGGGTGAACCCCTTTCCGCAAGCGGTGACCGCGCAGATGGTCGCGAATTTCGAACGGGGCGGCGCGGCGATCAACCAGCTGTGCCGGCTCAACGGGGCCGAATTGTCGGTGGTGGCGCTCGATCTCAACCGCCCGACGCAGGATTTCACTGCAGGCCCTGCGATGAGCGAGGCCGAAACGCTGGATGCGATGCAGCGCGGCGCGGCCGCCGTAACGCCGGGCGATGTGCTGATCCTTGGCGAGATGGGCATCGGCAATTCCACCATCGCCGCCGCGCTGGCCCATGCCGCGCTTGGCGGCGATGCTCAAACCTGGGTCGGGCGCGGCACCGGATCGAATCCCGAAGCGGTGGCCCACAAGGCCGAGGTGATCTCGCGCGGTGTGTCGCTGCATGCGGCACGCACCTCGATGGGCAAGCTTGCGGCGCTTGGCGGGCGCGAACAGGCGGCGATCTGCGGCGCGGTGCTGGCCGCACGGCTGCACCGGGTGCCGGTGCTGCTGGATGGGTTCATCTGCACCGCCTCGGTCGCGCCGCTCTGGTCCGCCAACCCCGGGCTGCTCGATCATTGCCTGATCGGCCACGCCAGCGCCGAGCCGGGCCATCGCGGCCTGTGTGAGGCGATGGGCAAGCGCCCCATCCTCGACCTTGGCATGGCGCTCGGCGAAGGCTCGGGCGCCGCGCTGGCGCTTGGCGTGCTGCGCGGGGCGCTGGCCTGCCATTCCGGCATGGCGACCTTTGCCGAGGCCGGGGTCTCAGCCGGGTGAGCCGCCTCGACGAGGCGCGCCTTGCGCTGATGCTGCTCACCCGGCTGCCCGCCGGGCAGATCAAGGGCGACGTTCCCGATATCGCCGCCGCCCGCTGGGCGTTTGCGCTGACCGGCCTGCCGGTGGCGTTGATCGGCTGGGGCGCGCTGTCGGGCGGCGCGGCGCTGGGGCTGGCCCCGCTGCCCTGCGGCTTTGCCGCGCTGGCGGCGATGGCGTTGGCGACCGGCGGGCTGCATCACGACGGGCTCGCTGATATGGCCGACGCCGCCGGAGGTCGCGACCGCGCGCACCGGCTCGAGATCATGCGCGACAGCCGGGTCGGCAGCTTCGGCGTGCTGGCGCTGGTGCTGGTCTGCGGGCTGGGCGCATCGGCACTGGCCACCATGCCACGCGCAGGCGCCGCGCTGATGCTGTCGGCAGTGATCAGCCGCCTTGCCATGGTGCTGGTACTGGCGCTGCTGCCCCCCGCCCGCGCGGGCGGGCTCGGAGCGTCGGCGCAGGGCGGCGGGCCGGCATGGCTACCCGGTGCGGCGCTGGCGCTATTGCTGGCACTCCCGCTCGGCTGGGCTGGCCTGATCGCCATATCAGCCGCCGCCGCCGCCGCCGCTTTGGTGGCATGGCGCGCCAGAACCACCATTGGCGGGCAGACCGGAGACGTGCTCGGCGCGGTACAGATATGCTCCGAAACCGCCGCCTGGCTGGCGCTGAACGCGGCACTCTGAGCGAATTCGCACAATTTCAAGGCAATTTCATCTTTGCCCGCTGGCGCGACGCAGGGGATGCGACTACCTATGTAAGGCGCAGCAGAAGGGATGCCCTCCGCATGAACGACGAACGCCATTCGATCTTCCGCGACGCCGGTCGCGACCGCAAGACCGCGGAACAGATCCCCGACACGCCGCAGACGCGTGCCCCATCCTACCGGCTGGCCTTTGCCGACGAGTCGTTCCTGTGCAAGGACGAACTGCGGCCGGTGCGTCTGCAACTCGAACTGCTCAAGCCGCAGCTGATCCTCGATGAGCATGACGTGCAATCGACCATCGTGCTGTTTGGCGGGGCCCGCATCCCCTCTCCGGCGGAAAAGGGTGGCGCCCGCACCAAGACCCTCGCCGATCTGTCGCATTTCTACGAAGAGGCCCGCCTTTTCGCGCAGAAGATGACCGAGAAATCCATCGCTTCGGGCAACCGTGAATTCATCGTCGCCACCGGCGGTGGCCCCGGCGTGATGGAGGCAGGCAATCTGGGCGCACAGCAGGCAGGCGGCATATCGATCGGCCTCAACATCGTGCTGCCGCACGAGCAGGCTCCGAACGAATATGTCACGCCCGACCTGTGCTTCAACTTCCATTACTTCGCGATCCGCAAGATGCACTTCCTGATGCGCGCCCGCGCGATCTGCGTGTTTCCGGGTGGCTTCGGCACCCTTGACGAGATGTTCGAGGCGCTCACCCTGATCCAGACCGGCCGGATGAGCCGCGTGCCCTTCCTGCTGTTCGGTCGCGCCTTCTGGGAAAAGATCATCAACTGGGACGCGCTCGAAGACGCGGGCACCATCAGCCCCGAAGATCTCGACCTGTTCCGCTTCGTCGAAACTGCCGACGAAGCCACGGCGATCATCGAGGAATGGGATCCCTCCCCCGCCCGCGACGATATTCCGGGCCGGTAACGCCCGCGCCCATAGCCCGACAACAGATCAGGGGCGCGCCCGGTCCGGACGCGCCCCCTCTTCATCTTGCCAGATAAACTCCCGCCGGAGGCATCCTGCCCCCTCAGCCGGCGCTGCTGTCAGACCCGTTGCGCCTCACTGGCGTCGACCTCGTCTTCGCCATGTTCGACCCAGCGCGCGATGATATCCCGCGCCTGCCCCTCGTCGAGACTGTGAATCGCGCTGCGCAGCTCCCTGAGCGCCGTGGCGATCTCGAATTCCGACAGATAGCCTTCCTGCGCCCGCATGATCTTGTGATGCGGCGTGGTCAGCATGTCGGGAGAGATCAGCAGCTCTTCGTGCAGCTTTTCGCCCTTGCGCAGGCCGGTCACCTCGATTTCGATATCGCCATCGGGGTTCTTGTCGTCGCGCACCGAATAGCCCGCGCCTTCGATCATCTGCCGCGCCAGCTTCTTGATCGGCACCGGCGCCCCCATGTCGAGCACGAAGACATCGCCGCCTCGCGCAAAAGACCCCGCCAGAAGCACAAGCCGCGCCGCTTCCGAGATCGTCATGAAATAGCGCGTCACCTTCGGATCGGTCAGGGTGACGGGCCCCCCGCGCGAAATCTGCTCTTCGAACAGCGGAATCACCGATCCGGACGAGCCCAGAACATTGCCGAACCGCACCATCGAAAACCGGGTGCCGGTGCTGCGCGTCGCCAGATCCTGCACCACCAGTTCCGACAGGCGCTTGGACGCGCCCATCACGTTGGTCGGCCGCACGGCTTTGTCCGAAGACACCAGAATGAACCGCTCGACCCCAGCTTCGCGTGCCACCTCGGCCAGTGTCTTGGTGCCGATGACGTTGTTGTTCAGCCCCGACAGCACGTTGCATTCGACCAGTGGCAGATGCTTGTAGGCGGCGGCGTGAAGCACCGCCTCAATGCGATACACCTCCATCGTCCGCGCCATCAGGTTCGCGTCAAGAACCGAGCCAAGGACCGGCACGATGGTCATGCCGGCGGTCAGGTCCTTCAGCTCTTTCTCGATGTTGTAGAGACCCAGCTCTGAATGATCGACCAGCACCACGCATTCGGGCTTGCAGGCGATCAGCTGGCGGCACAGTTCCGATCCGATGGACCCGCCCGCGCCGGTCACCAGAATACGCCGGCCAGAATAGGCATGGCTGACGCCCGGAAGTTCGGATTCCAGCCGGTTGCGGCCCAGCAGATCGTCCAGCGACACCGGGGTAACGCTTTTGCGCAGCTCGCGCTCGCCAACCAGCTCGGCAAAGGACGGCAGCGCGTGGACCTCGCAGCCGATGGTGCGCAACTTGTGGGCGATGCGCGCCAGCTGCGGCGGGCTGCTCGACGGCATCGCCAGCACCACGCGATCAATGGACCGGCGCTGGATGATCTCGGGGATGGCAGAGGGCGCGTGCACGCGAAGCCCCGCCACGACCTGACTTTGCAACGTCGGGTTGTCATCGACAAAGCAGACCGGGTCGATCTTGTTGTCGTGGCGCAGCGCGGCGGCCAGTTGCTGGCCGGTCTGCCCGGCGCCATAGATCAGCACCCGCATCCGGTTCAGCCCACGCTTGTAGATTTCAAGCGTCAGGTACCGGGCAAGAATGCGCCAGCTTGCGCCGAGAACCACGAGAATCAGACCGAAGTTGAAGAAAAGCGGCAGCGACAGCTGCGGCGTCATCGTCTTGTTGATCAGCACCGCCACCACCGCGCTGATGGCGGCAAAGCCTGCGGTGCGGGTAATGCCCCGCGTGTCATAGGCGTTGAGCGTGAACTTCGGCAGGCCGAAATACCAGCTTGCGCCCGCCCCGGCCAAACCCGTCGCGGCAATCAGCGGTATCAGTTGCTCAAGGGGCGGATGATCAGGGTTGACCGCGGCGTTCAGGAGAAGGGCCGAGACCATGGACACCACGACCATTGCGATATCTGTCAGCAGAAAGAGGACCTGTTTCTGCGCTCGCGTAAGGGACGTGACGAGCCAATAAAGCATTCCGGTCTTCCTTCCACATACGTGGTACTGTCAAAGTCACTATCGTAAGGCCCCGCACCTGGATGAAAGGTCCTGCGGCGGTCTGGCGGGCTCGAAGCAAGCGATGCCTAACCTGTGATCAAAACTATGGATTTCCTACGCGATTGCCCATTCCCTAGACAAGTCTGGAATTTCTGCACTTGCACAAATGGGCGAAAATTCACCGAGCGCGTTGCGTTTGAGCAAGTCGCGGGGATTTTGCCAGCGCCAATGCCGGCAGTTGCCCGGAAAACCGGCAAAGCGTGTCCGAACGCGGGCAGGCTTTGCGGCACTGGGGATTCGCGCCCGGCAAGCCCGCCCCTACTCTCCTCTTTCGCAGACGCAGTCCTTGCGGTATGACGCGCGCCAACCCGCCCGGGTGCCAGGGGGCACCTGAGTGTGAAAGTCTGAAGGAGACTCCGATGGGCTACAAGATCGTCGTCGTCGGCGCCACCGGCAACGTGGGCCGTGAAATGCTGAACATTCTTGCCGAGCGCGAATTCCCGGTGGACGAGATTGCCGTGCTGGCCTCGCGCCGGTCGCTCGGCAGCGAAGTGAGCTTTGGCGAGCGGACTCTCAAGATCAAGGATCTGGCCACCTTCGATTTCACCGGCTGGGACATTGCGCTGTTCGCCGTCGGCTCCGAGGCCACGAAAGAATATGCCCCCAAGGCCGCCAAGACCGGCTGCGTGGTGATCGACAACTCTTCGCTGTATCGCTACGACCCCGATGTTCCGCTGGTGGTGCCGGAAGTGAACGCCGACGCCGTGATGGGCTACACCAAGAAGAACATCATCGCGAACCCCAACTGCTCGACCGCGCAGATGGTCGTGGCGCTCAAGCCGCTGCATGACCGCGCCAAGATCAAGCGCGTCGTGGTCTCGACCTACCAGTCGGTGTCGGGGTCCGGCAAGGAAGGCATGGACGAGCTCTGGGATCAGACCAAGTCGATCTACAACCCCGTGACCGAAGTGCCGCCCAAGAAATACCCCAAGCAGATCGCCTTCAACGTGATTCCGCATATCGACGTCTTCATGGAGGACGGCTCGACCAAGGAAGAATGGAAGATGGTCGTCGAAACCAAGAAGATCGTCGATCCGTCGATCAAGGTCACGGCGACCTGCGTGCGGGTCCCGGTCTTTGTCGGCCACGCGGAATCGATCAATATCGAATTCGAGGAGTTCCTTGACGAGGACGAGGCCCGCGACATCCTGCGCGAGGCCCCCGGCATCATGGTTGTCGACAAGCGCGAAGACGGTGGCTACATCACCCCGGTCGAATGCGTCGGCGATTTCGCCACCTTCATCAGCCGCATCCGTCAGGATTCGACCATCGACAACGGTCTGAACCTGTGGTGCGTGTCGGACAACCTGCGCAAGGGCGCGGCCCTGAACGCGGTGCAGATCGCCGAGGTCCTTGGCCAGAAAGCGCTGAAAAAGGGCTGAAACGACGCCCCTTTCCTGGATTTGACTGACTGGCGGCGGCGCTCCTGCGGGACGCCGCCGCTTTCGTTAAAAAGAAAGATATTTCAAAACATTGCGCACCGCCCCTTTGCCAAAGGCAGGTTTCACGGGGGCTGGCGTGGATCGGTTCACCGGCCTTCCCGGCGGCGAGAACGACACCGCACACCGACCAGAAGCCGTGTCAAAGCAAGCTCCTGTCGAAGCGCGCCCGCATCGAAACCGCTTGTTTCGCCCGCACCCGCAGCCAGCGGTTCTGCGAGAGACAGCCCCGTCCGGCGCGGGAAAGCCAGCTGGCGCGCATGTTCATGCTGAATGGGATTGGCACGGGCCGGTCACACAACGGGCGCCACGTCAGGCATTGATTAACCGACGCCCAGCAAGCTTGCACGGCCCCCACCCTGAAAGGTCCGGCCATGTCCAGTTCGCTTCATCGCCCGCTTGATACCGAAACCGCAACGATGCTGCGCATCGTGCTGCGCCCGCTGCTCGACGCCGCCCGCGACTGGCAAAGCCTGTCAGCTGCGCTTGCTCTCAAAGGCTATGAGCTGCATTTCCGTGACGGGCGCATGCTGTTCGTCGAGTGCTACACCGGGGAAGCGATCAGCACCGGCGCCGCCATCGGCGTTCCGCTAAAGACGCTGTCCGACCGCCTTGGTCGCCCGTCGCTGACGATGTCAGCAGACGGACGCTCGGCGGTTCTTCATACCTGAGATCAGATCTCGACGAAGCCGTCCTCGCTGGGATCGAAGACTTCGATCTTGCCGGTGCCGATCTCGTGCCAAAGCCCGTGCAGGGTCATGTCCTCGGACTCGACGGCCTCGCGCACGAAGGGAAACGTCAGCAGATTGCCGATCGACGTCAGCACCGCCTCATGTTCCAGCGCCTTCGGACGGGTTTCGGCCGGCAGATCTTTCACCTTCTCATAGCCCGGACGCAAAACATCCATCCAGCGACCAACAAAGCTCGACTGATCCTCGAGCTCCGGCGCATTGCCCGAGCACATGTCGATGCACCCCTGCACGCCGCCGCAGCTGGAATGCCCCATGACGATGACATGCGCCACCTTGAGCACGCAGACAGCATATTCGATCGCCGCCGAGGTGCCGTGCTGCTTGCCGTCAGGCTCGTAGGGCGGCACGAGATTGGCGATATTGCGATGGATAAAGAATTCGCCGGTATCCGCACCAAACAGCGACGTTACGTGAACGCGGCTGTCACAGCATGAGATAATCATCGCCCTTGGATGCTGCCCTTGCGAGGCAAGCCGACGAAACCATGCGTGGTTCTCCGCATAGCTCGTCGCTTTCCAGCCGTGATAGCGCTGGACAAGATACTGTGGGAGAGGTCGCGCTCGGTGCATCACATCCTCCTGGTCGCATGGTGATCCCCCGGGAATACGCTGAATTTTGCTGGAATTCGAGAGAAGAAATGATCCGGGTCTAACGTTTTGGGAACTATGGATCTGTATCCCCTGACAGCGTGGGGTCACGATAAAGGATAGGACGCGTGGTGGAACAGGTTGCAGTGCTTTCGCCGAGCGAGAAGGCTGGTTTGAATCCCGAACGACTGGAAGGACTTTACCAGCGGCTCGGTGCACAAGAGGGCGAAGATGTCCTGTGCCGGGCCATGGAAGAACTTGCCTATCGGCTCGGGCAGGCTGATCGCTTTTACGAAACGACGGATTTCGCCGAGATGCGCAAATGTACGCATACGCTTGGCGCGATTGCCGACCAGATCGGGATGAGCGCGCTGACGCGGATCTCGGCCGATGTCGTGCAATGCATCGATGATGGCGATGCCGTGGCGCTTGCCGCCACGCTTGCGCGCATGGCGCGGGTGGGCGAACGCTCGCTCTACGCGGTGTGGGATCTTCAGGATATTCCGGTCTGATCCAACCCCTTGCGGGTGGCGATGGGGACGCTAGGCTTGGCGCACCAGACCCACCTGCAAGGAAACACCCAGATGCCATTCCGTTTTGCCGCGCCTGACGCTGACGCCGTGCCTGTACACGTTGTCGAACAGGGCCACCTGCCGGACTGGCTTGCCACTCAGGACGCAGCTGTTCAGGCATGGGTCGAGGCCGCCGGGTTTTCGGCTGGCATCGGCGAAACCCTCGTGCTGCCCGGCCCGGATGGAACGCCCGCGGGCGCGCTGATTGGCTATGGCACCGACAAGGCCCGCAAGCGGATGCGATTCGTGCTGGCGGCGGGAACGCTGCCCAAAGGCACCTACCGCATTGTTTCGGGCCTGCCCGCCGACAGAGCCGAGGAAGAGGCGCTTGGCTGGCTGCTGGCCTCCTATCGCTTTACCCGCTACGCGGGCAGCGCCCCGGAGATGGCCCAGCTTGTCGCCCCCGAAGCCATCGACGCCGCCCGCGTCGAGATCCTCGCCGAGGCCGAGGCGCTGACCCGCGATCTGGTGAACACGCCGGCCTCGGACATGGGGCCTGCCGAGCTTGCCGCCGCCGCCTGCGACATTGCGGCCCGGTTCGACGCCACCATCGAGATCATCGAAGGCGACGCGCTGCACGAGGGCTTCCCGATGATCCACGCCGTCGGCCGGGCCAGCCCGCGCGCGCCGCGCCTGATCGACATGCGCTGGGGTACGCAAGGCCCTCGGCTGACGCTGGTCGGCAAAGGCGTGTGCTTCGACACCGGCGGGCTGAACCTGAAGCCGGGCGCATCGATGGGGCTGATGAAAAAGGACATGGGCGGCGCGGCCAATGTGCTGGGTCTGGCGCAGATGATCATGGCGCTCGGGCTCGATCTGCAACTGCGCGTGCTGATCCCGGCGGTCGAGAATTCGGTCTCGGGCGATGCCTTCCGCCCGCAGGACATTCTGACCTCGCGCAAGGGTCTTACGGTCGAGATCAACAACACCGACGCCGAGGGGCGGCTGGTGCTCGCCGATGCGTTGACGCTCGCGGATGAGGAAACGCCGGACCTGATCATTTCGATGGCGACGCTGACCGGCGCGGCGCGCACCGCGGTCGGGCCGGACCTTGCGCCGTTCTACTGCGATGACGATGGTATCGCGGCAGCGCTGTCCTCGGCGGGCACTGCGGCGGCGGACCCGCTCTGGCGGATGCCGTTCTGGGAACCTTACGAGGCGAAGATCGAGCCGGGCATCGCCGATCTCGACAATGCGCCCGCCGGCGGCATGGCGGGCTCGATCACCGCCGCGCTGTTCCTGCGCCGCTTCGTCACCGACACGCCCGCCTACGTGCATTTCGACATCTACGCCTGGAATCCGTCGGCCTTGCCCGCCCGGTCCAAGGGCGCGGCCGGCCAAGGGCCGCGCGCGATCCTCGGGGCGCTGCCAACGGTGCTCGGGCTGTGACCGACGCCCGCCAGCGGCCCGCGAATGATCGAGTCGTCAGCCGTGTGTTTTCGGCGCAATACCCCGACCTGACGCCGGTCGACCCGCGCGCCTGTTTTGTCAGCGTCTCGGTGGTCGATCTTGCCGAAACGCCCGGCGGCAAGCGCGCACGGCAGCTGCGCTATGGCGATGCGGTCGATGTGCTCGAAGAACGCGGCAGCGCGCTGTTCGTCTATGCCCCGGGCGCTGATTACGCCGGCTGGCTGGCGGACGGAACCGTGCAACCTGCCACGGCGCGCCCTGCGCCAACGCTGCGTATCGGCGTCCGGCAGACGCATGTCTACCCGCTGCCCGACATGAAGACCCGCGAGCGATGCGCCCTGACCCACCTGTCGGCCCTGTCCGCCACCGGGCGGCGCGAGGGAGGGTTTACCGAAACCGAACTCGGCTGGGTTCCCACGCCCCACCTTGCCGAGGGGGTTGCGGCGGATCCTGTCGCCATCGCCGGGCTGTACCTAGGCACGCCGTATCTGTGGGGGGGCAACAGCGGCTTTGGCATTGATTGCTCCGGGCTGGTTCAGGCAGCGCTGATTGCCTGTGGCCGCGCCTGCCCCGGTGACAGCGACCTGCAACAGAACACCCTTGGCCAGACCCTGCCGCAAGGCACGACGCCGCAGCGCGGCGATCTGCTGTTCTGGAAGGGCCATGTCGCCCTTGTGAGCGGTCCGGACCAGATCCTGCACGCCAATGCCTTCCACATGGCGGTCGCGTTCGAAGGGCTGACGCAGGCGGTCAACCGCATCAACGCCCAAGGCGATGGCCCCGTCACGCGCCACGCCCGGCTGTGACGCCTAGCGGCGCCCCTCGCGCAGCCATGCGCCGATGATGAACGCCGAGGCCAGCAGCAAAGTCAGCCACGCCGGAAGCAGCGGGATCTGGCGCACATCCATGGTCTGATAGGCCTCGCGCGGGGTAATCCCGATCCAGCCGCGCCCTGCCGCAGGCCGCCCCACGGCAACGGCGCGGATGCTCGGCAGCCCATCTTCAAGGCGCAACACCCCACCGCGCAACGCATTCACCGCAGGTTCAAGCGCATCGCCGCTGGCGATGGTCTGCTCGAACTCCTTCGGCGCGGCGGGGCCAAGCCCGATAACCGCCATCTCGTCGCCTTCGGCCAGCCGGTAAAGCCCGATTTCCGGCCCTTCATATAGCGCCTCGAACCGGCCCGGAGACACCTCTGACAAGCTCACCTCTTCGGTCGTGCCATCGGGCTTGGTGATCGTCACTGTCCCCACGGAATCTTCAAGCGTGCGGCGGATAATCCGCATCGACTGGCCGGATGCCTCGGCCCAAAGCGCCTCTTCTTCCAGATCGGGCTCTTTCATCATCCAATGCGCCAGGCGGCGCAGCAGGTCGAGCTGCGGCCCGCCGCCCTCGTATCCGCGCGACCAGAGCCACGCCTGATCCGACGCAAGAAGCGCAACGCGCCCCTCGCCCACGCGGTCGAGAATCAGCAACGGCTTGTCGTCGACACCCGACATCAACACCTCGCCATCGCCTGGTTCGACCTCGACCTGCCGCAGCCAGCGACCCCAGGTTTCGGCCCCGGCCAATCCGGCCGTGACAGGATGGCGCTGCCCAAGGTCTGTGACCTTGGGGCGGAAACCTTCGTCGATGATGCGCGCGGTCGGCTCGGCGGGCAGGATATCGGCCAGCGGCGAGCGATAGATCGAATCCGCGCTGGCGAAATCCGGCCCCGCGGCCACCAGCACCGCACCGCCGGTTTCAACATAGTTGCGCACGTTGTCGAGATAGATCGACGGCAGGATGCCGCGCCGCTTGTAACGGTCAAAGATGATCAGGTCGAAATCGTCGATCTTTTCAAGGAACAGCTCGCGTGTCGGAAAGGCGATCAGGGACAGCTCGCTCACCGGCACGCCATCCTGTTTTTCCGGAGGCCGCAGGATGGTGAAATGCACCAGATCGACAGAGCTGTCCGATTTCAGCAGGTTGCGCCAGGTTCGGCCGCCTGCATGCGGCTCTCCGGATACCAGCAGAACCCGCAGCCGGTCGCGCACCCCGTTGATCTGCACCAGCGCCGCGTTGTTGCGATCGGTCAGCTCGCCCGCAGCTTCGGGCGTGGAAAAGCGGATCACGTTCAGCCCACCATGGGGCAGTTCGATCGGCAATTCGACATCCTCGCCGACCGGGATGGTGAAGCTTTGCGCCTCGCCGCCATCGATCTCGATCTCCAGCGGTGCCTGAACGGCGCGCGGCGCGGCGCCGTCGTCGTCGATGCGCAGCGTCAGCGTCACCGGCTCGCCCAGAATGGCGAAGGCCGGCGCGTTGCTGACCACCAGCCGGCGGTCCCAGTCCTGCTCGCGCCCGGTCAGCAGCAACTGCATCGGCGCAGGCAGGTTCGGCGCGCGGTCCAGATCGTGCAGCCGCCCGTCCGATAGCACGAACACCCCGGCAATCCGCCCGCGCGGCTCTTCGGCCATCGCCGCCGACAGGGCGGTCATCAACTGGGTGCCGGTGTCACCGTCGCCATCGCCAACCTCGATGCGGCGCACCTCGGTATTCGGGCGCGCCTCGAGGCGCGCGGCTAGAGTCGCGGCGGCGTCCTCGGTTGTCTGCAACCTGCCCGCAAGTCGCTGCGACGCGCTTTTGTCGACCACCATCAACACGATATCGGACAGCGGCGCGCGATCTTCCTCTTGAAACGAGGGTTGCGCCAGCGCCGCCACCAGCACCACGCCAGCAAAGAAGCGCAGCGGCCAGCCGCGCAATCCGCGCCACAGCGCAAGCATCACGCCCAGCGCCGAAAGCCCCCCCAGCACCGCAATTGCGGACCAAGGCAGAAGCGGGTCGAAAACGAGTTGTCCGGTCATTGGCCCAGCCTGTCCAGAAGCGCAGGCACGTGCACCTGATCCGATTTGTAGTTGCCGGTCAGCACATGCATCACGAGATTGACTCCGAAGCGATAGGCGATCTCGCGCTGTCGCTCTCCTGCGAAACCAGAGCCCATGCGGACCAGCGGCGCGCCGCGATCATCCGCCGCCCAAGCCGCGGCCCAGTCATTGCCACCAATCACCACCGGGGTCACATTGTCATTGAGATTGCGAAACGGCATCCCCTCGATCATCTCGGCGTCGGGCGGCGCGGACTCGACCCAGACATCGCGGCTGGCATAGCGACCGGGGAAATCCTGCAGCAGGTAGAAAGTGCGGGTGAGCACATGATCCTGCGGGATCGGCTCCAGCGGCGGAATGTCCAGCGGCGCGGCCAGCTCCTGCAATTTGCGCCCCTCGGGGCTGGACGCACCGAAGCTGGCAACATCCGCATCGCGCGTGTCGAACAGGATCATCCCGCCCGAGCGCAAATAATCGTTCAAACGCGCATAGGCCTCGGAGGACGGGGTCGGCTGGCTCGCCGTCACCGGCCAGTAGAGCATTGGAAAGAAAGCCAACTCATCGGTTTCAAGGTTCACGCCCATTGGCTCGGCAGGCTCGACCGAGGTGCGAAAGTACAGCACATCCGACAACCCGCGCAAGCCGGCCTGCGCCAGATCATCAAGCTGGCGATCCCCGGTCAGCACATGGGCCAGCGTCACCTCGGATGCGGCAACGATGGCGGCGGCGTCCTCCTGTGCGCGGGCTTGCGGCGCGGCAAGCGCAAGGGCCAGCAGCACCGCCGCCGCCTTTGTGGCGCGCGCGCCGGACAGACGGCCCGACAGGGCAAGCGACGCGATCGCATCCGCGATCAGCAACAGCAGCGTCAGCGCCAGCAGCCAGCCCGCAAGCGGCGTTTCGTCGGGGCGCGACAGGCCTTCCACGGCGATCCGATCCGGCCAGACCGCAGGCTCGAACGCCATGTCAGGCGTCATCACGTTGCGCGCAAGGCTGCGATCTTCGCCCCGATACAGCCCGGGCTGAAGATCAGGGCCAAGCGATGCCCCCATCAGGTTCTCTCCGGCGACACCGGGCAGATTGCCCGCATCGACGACGCGGCCAAAGGCGTCGAGCACACGGATCGGCTGCCAGATCGTGCCCGCAAGGTCTGCAGGGTCCGGTGAGGTCGGCATCGACGACACTGCGAGCCGCTCGAGCATCTGCACGAACAGCCCCGAAAGCGGCAGCGAGGACCATTCCGCATTGGCTGTGACATGGAACAGCACCACCTGCCCCTGCCCCATGCGCTTGCGGGTCACCAGCGGCGTGCCATCGGTCAGCTGCGCGATCACCCGTGCAGCGAGCGTCGGATCCGGCTGCGCCATGACCTGCGAGGAAATCGTCACGTCTGCGGGGATCCGAAGGCCGTAAAACGGGCTGTCCTCGGTGAAGGGCGCAAGGGTCTTCGGCTCGCCCCAGCTCATCGCGCCGCCAACGCTGCGGCCGCCGGCACGCAGGCGAACGGGCATCAGAGGGTCTTCGCCGTCGCGGCTGACATCGCTTGCTGCAAGGCGCGGCCCGGCAAAACGCAGCAGCGTGCCGCCCTCTTCGACCCATTGCAGCACGCCCGCTTCTTCGCCGGGCGACAGCGTCGCCACATCGGCCAGCACGATCACGTCGGGGTTGGCGGGCAGCACATCCCCAAGCGCGCCGTCAAGCAGATCGGCTGTCGGTTCCAGGGCCTTGTGCAGGAAATGCAGCGGCGACAGCAGTTCCAGCCCCTCGCGGTTCTCGTTCCCGGCCAAAAGCGCAACTTCGCGCCGGCGCAGGCTGTCGTCGGGCAGGCTCACGGCCCCGGCGCTACGCGCGCCTTCGATTTCAAAGCGAGTGATGCGGGAGCGCAATTCGGCGGGCATGGCAAGCGCCAGTGCGGCCTCGGTGGCAGACGGGTCAAAGACTGCCGTTGCCCGCATCAGAACCGCGGGGTTGCCCGCCGGATCAAGCCCATGGGCCGCAACGGAGATCTCGGCCTCTGGCCCCGGGCGCAGGCGGCGCAGCGTCAGGGTGACGCTGCCATCCTCATAAGTTGCGGGGAGCAACGCGTAATGCGCACGCGGGCCTTCGAAGACCGTCACCCTGCCGTGGGTTTCAAGCGCGGCCAGCATCGCGGCGCGGCTATCGCGGGCAAGCCCGTCGGACATCCAGTAACTGTCAAATTCCTGATCCGGCAGCAGCGAAATCGCCCGGTCCATGCGCGCCGCGTCGGGTTGCCACGGTTCGGGCAAGATGCCCTGAAGCCGGGTCTTCAGCACATCGGCGCCCTGAAACCTCACCTCGTCGGGCGCGGTCAGGCGCAACAGCGCGACCGGACGCCCGGCGCGTTCGGCGCGGGTCAACAGCGCCTCAAGCGCTTGCTGACGCTGCGTCCAGTCGGTTGCAGAGGACCAGCTGGCATCCATCACCACCAGCAGCGGGCCATTGCCCGCCTGCTCGCCCGCTTCGCCGCGCGGGTTCAGCACCGGCCCGGCAAGGCCGAGGATGACCGCCGCCACCGCCAGCATCCGCATCAGCAACAGCCACCACGGCGTGCGGTCGGTAACAGTGTCGTCGTCGCTGAGCCCCAGCAGCAGAGCGACCCCCGGAAACCGCCGCCGGATCGGCGCGGGCGGCACCGCGCGCAGGATAAGCCACAGGATCGGCAAGGCAAGAAGCCCCAAAAGCAGCCACGGCGCGGTAAAGCCCAGCGGGCCAAGCATGATCATCCGTGGCCTCCATCCATCGCGCGCCAGACCCACAGCAAGGCGTTCTGCGCGCTGTCGTCAGTATGGTGGCACAGATATTGCCAGCCCGTCAGCCGCGACAAATGGTCGAGACGCGCCTTTCTTTCGATCAGGCGTTCGAGATATCTCTCGCGCAGATCGCCCGCCTTGAGCGTTTCATGCGCAAGGCTGCCGCCGACGCTTTCGAAAATGGTACGCCCCTTGAACGGAAAGCTCTCCTCGGTTGGGTCGAGCACCTGAAGCAGCACGCCGCGCACGCCGCGATCCGCCGCCTTGGTCAGCGCCAGTTCCACGGTGTCGAGATCGCCAAGGAAATCCGACACGAACATCGCCCGCGAATGCGGAATGATGCCGCGATGTTCGGGCAGCGCGTAATCCTCGGCGGTGTCTTCGGACAGGGCCTCGGCAAGGCGCAGCACCTGCACATCGCCATTGCGCGGCGGCAGCGACCAGCCGGTGAAGCCGACCCGCTCACCGCCCCGGATCAGCAGGATCGAGGCCGCAAGCGCGATCAGCCGCGCCCGATCGCCCTTTTGCGGCAAGTCTTTCGACGATGAAAACCGCATCGACGCCCCCGGATCGACCCAGAGCTGCACCGATTGCGCGATCTGCCATTCGCGTTCGCGTACGAATTGCTCGTCACCGCGTGCGGACCGGCGCCAGTCGACGCTGCGCAGCGAATCGCCGCTGCGCAGCGGGCGGTATTGCCAGAAATCATCGCCCATCCCCGAACGCCGCCGCCCGTGTTCGCCCAGCAGAACAGTTCCGGCCAGTTGCTCGGCCCGCGCGAGCAGCGCCGGGAATCGCGAGGCCTCGATCTGCGCATCCCGGCGCAGATAGGTGACGGTGTCGCTCAAGCCGCCGCCTCGGTGCGGGCAAGCCCGCTTGCGACCTCGTCGATGATCGCGCCAAGATCCTCGCCGCGCGCCCGCGCCGAGAAGGTCAGCGCCATGCGATGCACCAGCACCGGGCGCGCCATGTTGATTACATCCGCCGGAGACGGCGCCAGCCGCCCTTCGAGCAGCGCCCGCGCCCGCACCGTCAGCATCAGCGCCTGCGCCGCGCGCGGCCCCGGCCCCCATGCCACGGTGTCCCGGACCCGTTGCGAAACCCCCGGCTCATCGGGGCGAAAGGCGCGCACCAGATCGAGGATCATCTCGACCACGGCATCCCCCACCGGCATCCGCCGCAGCAGCGTCTGCGCCGCCATCAGCGAGGCCGCATCGAACACCTGATGCGCCTGCGCCTCTTCGGTGCCGGTGGTCGCCAGCAGGATATCCTTTTCGGTCTTGCGGTCCGGGTAGGCCACGTCGATCTGCACGAGAAACCGGTCAAGCTGCGCCTCGGGCAGCGGATAGGTGCCTTCCTGTTCGATCGGGTTCTGGGTTGCCAGCACGTGGAAGGGCGCCGCCAGATGCCGCGTCTCGCCCGCCACGGTCACCACCTTTTCCTGCATCGCCTGAAGCAGCGCCGATTGCGTGCGCGGCGAGGCGCGGTTGATCTCGTCGGCCATCAGCAGCTGGCAGAAGATCGGCCCCTGAATGAACTTGAACGCCCGGCTGCCATCCATGCCGGTTTCCAGCACCTCGGAGCCGAGAATATCGGCGGGCATCAGGTCGGGCGTGAACTGGATGCGGTTGCCGTGCAGCCCCATCACCGTCGACAGCGTATCCACCAGCCGGGTCTTGCCCAGCCCCGGCAGACCGATCAGCAGCCCGTGCCCGCCGCACAGCAACGCGGCGAGGGTCAGCTCGACCACCCGTTCCTGACCGATGAAGCGAGCGTTGATCGCACGCTTGGCCTCCGCCAGCTTGTCTTCGAGTGCCTCGATCTCGGCAACCAGGTCCTCGGCCATCATGCGACTCCTTGCTTTTCGGTGATCTTGGTTCAAACTGTATCGCGGGGTTCGGGAAGTGCCAAAGAAATGACATCACAAAATTCCGTTACAACGCCACTCGACACGCTCGCTGCCTCTGCGAGCGCCAAGAAAGGCCCGCCACCGGTCCACAAGTGGCACCCGCCCTTGTCGGGCACGATGGACATGGTGATCCGCCGCGACGGCAGCTGGTGGCACGAGGGCACACAGATCCAGCGTGAGGCGCTGGTGCGCCTGTTCTCCACGATTCTGCGAAAAGATGGTAAAGAATTCGTTCTGGTCTCTCCGGTCGAGAAATGGATCATCACCGTCGAAGATGCGCCTTTTGTTGCCGTCGATGTCGATGTGATCGGGGATGGCGACGCTCAGGTCCTGCACTTTACCACCAATGTCGGCGAAACCACCGATGCAGGGCCAGATTGCCCGATCCGCGTCAGCGAAGACCCCGCAACCGGCGCGCCCTCGCCCTATGTCATGGTGCGCGACGGGCTCGAGGCGCTGATCGACCGCAAGACGTTCTACCGGCTTGCCGAGCTTGGGGAAGAGCACGACGGGCGCATTGGCGTGCGCTCGAATGGGGTGGTCTTCGCGCTGGAAGGCTAGTCGCCGAGCTTGGCGTGCACCTCGTCGAGGTCGATCTCTCCCAGCGGCATCTTGTTGCCCGGATTGGCGAAATCGTAGCGGAACAGCTCGAAATCGCGTTTGTAGATCTCGTAGATCAGATGCATCGACAGATCGTCGAAATAGTCTTCGACCGGATGCAGACGCTTGGGGCCATGGCCTTCGGATTCGTTGAACCGGGGGATCTGCGCCAGATCGACATTGTGCGGCGAGCGGATGTTATCAAGCACCACCTGCATGCCGTCGTTGAATTTCTCCGTCCAGAAGATCTGATCGTATCGCCCGCCGTTGACGATAAAGGTCGACACATGCCCCGACACCGAAGACCAGTGGATATCCGGCTCCATCGGGCGGCGCCAGCGGATGGTGTCGCGCACGAACAGCAGAAAGCGGCGAAAACTGCGGATCTGATCGAAATCTTCCGAGCCATCCTCGCCGCCGACCTCGATGCCGTATTTCTGCATCAGCAACGGCACGAGATTGCCGCGGTAGCGCTTGCCGTTGCGCTGAATGCCGCAGATCTTGTCGAAGAACGATGACAGCACCCGCGTATAGGGGTTGCGCACGCAGGTGAACGCATAGGCTCCGCGCGTCTTGACGTTGGCCTTGATCGCCGCCTGACTGTCCTCGCGCGCCCATTTGTGCAGGCCGTCGGTTGCGTCGTGGATATCCCCGTCGAAGAATCTGCCGTGATCGGAGTAATACATGATCTGCCCGATCGTAGAGCAGGCACATTTGGGCACCACGCGGTACACCATGCTCTCGCTCTCGGTCATCCAGGTGCCCGGAAAACCCATTCGCTCTTCCCTCTTCTCAAGGCCTGCGTCTTGCTTGTAGCCCCTTGGGATGAAAGAAATCAGAACAACACGGTTTCTTCAACGCCCGTTCAGCTTTATCACCGAAACACTCACCCGGAACGATAGCAACCCACGGGGCTTATGGCCAAGATCGCCTTCATCTTGCTGTGTCACAAGGACCCTGACGCCGTCATCAAACAGGCGCAGAGCCTGACCGCCGTGGGCGATTGCATGTCGATCCATTTCGATGCGCGCGCCCCGCAGGCCGATTTCGACAGGATCCATAAGGCGCTGGCAGACAACCCCAATGTCACCTTCGCGCCGCGGCGCGTCAAATGCGGCTGGGGTGAATGGTCGCTGGTGCAGGCAACGCTGCACGCCCTCGGCGCAGCCATCGATGCCTTCCCGCGCGCCACGCATTTCTACATGCTCTCGGGCGATTGCATGGCGATCAAATCGGCGCAATACGCGCATGATTTTCTGGATCGGCGCGAAATCGACTACATCGAAAGCTTCGATTATTTCAAATCCGACTGGATCAAGACCGGCTGGCGCGAAGAGCGCCTGATCTATCGCCACTGGTTCAACGAACGCACCCAGAAGAAACGCTTCTACGCCCTGTTCGAGCTTCAGAAAAAGCTCCGCCTTACGCGCGAGATCCCCAAGGACATCGAGGTGATGATCGGCTCGCAATGGTGGTGCCTGCGCCGGCGCACGGTGGAGTGGATCCTCGATTTTTGCAGGCAGCGCCCTGACGTGATACGCTTCTTCCGCAGCACTTGGATTCCCGACGAGACGTTCTTTCAGACCCTCGTGCGCCATCTCGTGCCGGAACAGGAAATCGACAACCGCACACTGACCTTCCTGATGTTCACCGATTACGGCATGCCAGTGACCTTCTACAACGACCATTACGACCTGCTGCTCAGTCAGGATTTCCTGTTTGCCCGCAAGATCTCGGCCGAAGCGCGTGACCTGCGCCGCCGCCTCGGCGTGCTCTATTCCACCGAAGGCGCGCAGTTCCAGATCTCGAACGAGGGGCGCTCGCTCTTCACCTTCCTCACCGGCAAGGGCCGCACCGGCCGCCGTTTCGCCCCGCGTTTCTGGGAAACCGAATCAACCCTCGGGCGCGAACGCGAATTGCTGATCGTGATCTGCAAGAAATGGCACGTGGCGAAACGGCTGGTGAACCGCATGCGCCAGATGACCAACGTTCCCTGCATCGAATACCTGTTCAACGAAGACAGCTGCGCGCTGCCCGACCTCGGCGGTATTCAGGCCACCATGGACAAACGCCACCGCCACCGGCGCGCATTGCTGCGGATGCTCTACGATTATTATGACAGCGACCGGCTGCTGATCTGCCTCGATCCCTCCAACCTCGACCTGATCGAGGATTTCTGCCGCGACCGCTCGCTCACCCGGCTGCTGGAAATCGACTGCCAGTTCTCCGATCTCTACCTGATCGGTCACGCCATGCGCGTTGGCCTTGCAGGCGAGCGCACGCCGCGCGAAACCCTGTCACGCCTACTGCCCACGATCCGCACCGACACCGTTCTGGAAAGCGACAATATCCGCGACAAGAGCTTTGCCAACCACCACCGTCTGCGCGAAATCGCCGACCCAGACCAGAACGCCCGCGCCATCGCCGCCTTTCTTCAGATCAGCGAAGACAAGGCCATGGCACTTGCCACCACCAACCATCTCTTTGCCGACTGAGGACAAAAATGGCCTACACTTACGACGATCAGAACATCTTCGCCAAAATCCTGCGCGGCGAGATCCCCAACGATACCGTGCTGGAAACCGATCACAGCCTCGCCTTCAACGACATTCGCCCGCAGGCGCCGGTCCACGTTCTGGTGATCCCCAAGGGCGCCTACGTCAACTACGACGACTTCGCCCGCAACGCCTCCGACGCCGAAATCCTCGATTTCACCCGCGCCATCGGCGAGGTCTGCAAGATGAAAGGCGTCGAGACAGACGGCTTCCGCACGATCTCGAACGCCGGGCAGCACGGCGTGCAGGAAGTCCCCCATCTGCACATCCACATCCTCGGCGGCCGCCCGCTTGGACGAATGCTGCAGCAGGGCTGAGCCGCCCCTTCATCTTGCCAGACAAACTCCGGGGGTGAGCCCGCAAGGGCGAGGGGGCCGGCCCCCTCCCTCCCGGAACCGCAAGCTGTTCAGGCGGCCCCGCGCGCCCGGGTGATCTCCAGAAACACATCTTCAAGGTCGGCCTGCTCGGTGCGCACATCGCGGATGCCGATGCCCGCGTCCTGCACCAGCGCCAACACCTGCCCGGCCGAAATCTGCGAGGCGCGATAACTCAGCGCGATCAGTCCGCCGGGGCGGCGCTCTGCGGTGATGCCCGGCGCCTGCGGCAGCGTTTCGGGCATGCTCACAGGCTCGATCACCAGCGTCTTGGCGTCAAGCTGGCCCAGCAGGTTGCGGGTGCTGTCACGGGCGACCACCGTGCCCTGGCTGATGATGGCGATCTCGTCGCACATCTCTTCAGCCTCCTCGAGGTAATGCGTCGTCAGGATGATCGTCATGCCGCGCTCTTCGTTGAGCCGGCGCACATTGCGCCAGAGCATCTGGCGCAGCTCGATATCCACCCCCGCGGTCGGCTCGTCGAGCACGAGGATATGCGGGTGATGCACCAGCGCCTTGCCCAGCAAAAGCCGCCGCCGCATGCCGCCCGACAGGGTGCGGGCATAGGCATCGGCCTTGTCGGTCAGCCCGATCATCTCCAGAATCTCATCCGAGCGCCGCTCGCGCTTGGGCACGCCATACAGCCCCGCCTGCACCTCGAGCGCTCCGCGCGGCGTGAAGAACGGGTCAAGGTTCAGCTCTTGCGGCATCACGCCGATGGCGCCGCGCGACTGGCGCGGATTGCGGTCCTGATCCCAGCCCGCGATCGTCACCTTGCCCGCCGATTTCACCACCAGCCCGGCAAGAATGTTGATCAGCGTCGACTTGCCCGCCCCGTTCGGCCCCAGCAGCCCAAAGATCGCTCCTTGCGGGATCGTCAGGTCGATGCCCTTCAGCGCCTGTTTGCCGCCTGCATAGGTCTTGCTCAGACCCTCGATCCGGATCGCGTCGCTAGTCATCCCGAGCCTTGCTCCTGTGGTTTTTTCCGCCCATAACGCAGGTAGTGCAGGTGCGACGAAAAGGAAACCTCGGCCATGACGACGCAAGCCCCCGAAACCAAGGTTGTCGACAGCTGGCGCATCGCCTGCGACGGTGGCGAAGGCGCGCTTGGCCATCCGCGGGTGTGGCTGCTGATCCCGCAGACCGAAGGCTTTGTCGAATGTCCCTATTGCGATGCGAAATACGTCCACAAGGATTTCGAGGGCAAGGTCTGAGCTCGGCGCGGCCGCATCGGCCCGCCTGACATGCTTGCCATCTTTCTGGAAACCGTGCCGTTCTTTGCCCTGATCGGCCTTGGCTATGGCGCAGCGCGGCGCGGCTTCTTTTCGGAAACCGCCACCGCCGCGCTGACGAAGTTCGTGTTCTTCTTTGCGCTCTCGGCGATGCTGTTCCGGTTCTCCGCCTCGCTGACCATCGCGGAAATCTTCGACGCACGCCTTGCCTCGGCCTACCTGCTAGGCACCCTTGCGGTCTATGGTATCGCCACCGCCGTCGCCTTTGCCCGTCGGCAGGATCTGCAAACCGCCGCCATCGAGGCGCAGACCGCCGCCATAGGCAACGCCGGGTTTCTTGGCTTGCCGATGCTGTCATTGCTTTATGGCGATGCGGCTGTGCCGTCGATCATCCTGATGCTGACCATCGACCTCGTGGTCTTTGCCACGCTGCTGGTCGTTCTTGTCGCCGGCGCCCGCGAAGGGCGGATCAGCGCACAAATTTTCCGCTCGGTGGCGCTGGGGCTGCTGCGCAACCCGATGATCATGTCGATCAGCGCCGGGCTTGCGGTCTCGGCGCTTGGCCTGCCGGTGCCACATGTGATGAGCGAATTCGTCACCCTGCTCGGCAATGCCGCAACCCCCTGTGCCCTGTTCGCAATCGGCGCCTCGCTGGCGTCGAAATCGGCGGAGCGGCTGGCGGTGGCGGGCTGGCTCAGCTTCGCCAAGCTGGTGCTGCACCCGCTTTGCGTTGCCGCTGCGGTGTTCCTGATCTACCCTGTGACACCGTTTCAGGCCGCCGTTGCCATCAGCGCCGCCGCGATGCCGGTGGCGGGCAATGTCTTTATGATGGCCCAGCATTACGGCATCGCGCCGCAGCGGGTGTCGGCGACCATCCTGATATCAACCGCGCTCAGCATCGTCACGCTGAGCACCATCATAGGACTGGTGCGATGAGCCTTTACATCGACGCTGACGCCTGCCCCGTCAAGGACGAGGCCGAGCGCGTCGCAACCCGTCATCGCTGTGTCATGTATGTGGTGTCAAACGGGGGTCTGCGCCCGTCGCGCAACCCGCTGGTGGAAACGGTGATCGTGCCCGACGGGCCGGACGTGGCCGATATGTGGATCGCAGAGCGTTGCGGGCCGGGGGATGTGGTGGTGACCGGAGACATTCCGCTTGCCGCAAAATGTATCGAGGCGGGCGCGCAGGTTTTGCGTCACAACGGCGAGCGGTTCACCGCCGCCAACATCGGCCAGCAGCTTGCCATGCGCGATCTGATGGCCGACCTGCGCGCCGCCAATCCTCTGGGATCAGGGGGCAGCGGCAAGGGGTTCACCAAAGCAGACCGCTCGCGGTTTCTGGGCGCGCTGGAACAGGCGCTACGACAGGCTAAGGGATAGACATATGGCCATTTCCGCCGTGATTTTCGATATCGGCAACGTGCTGATCCGCTGGCAGCCCGAGCTGTATTACGACGCGCTGATCGGCGAAGAGCGTCGCCGCGCCATGTTCGACGCCGTCGATCTGCACGCCATGAACGAAGGCCTCGACGCGGGCGAGCCGTTCCGCAAGCAGGTTTATGATTGCGCCGAGGCCCACCCCGAATTTGCCGCCGAAATCCGCCACTGGCATGACAACTGGACTTCGCTCGCCGCGCCGGCCATTGACGGATCGGTCAGCATCCTGATGGCGCTGCGCGACGCCGGGGTGCCGGTGTTCTTCTTGTCGAACATCGGCATGGGGCCGTTCGAGCAGGGGCTCGAGGTTTACCCCTTCCTGCGCGAATACGACCGCGCCTATATCTCGGGCGAGATGAAGGCGGTAAAACCCTATGAAGACATCTACCGCATGGTCGAGGAAGATTGCGGGCTTGCCCCTTCGACCCTGCTGTTTGCCGATGACCGCGAGGACAACATCGCCACAGCCGCCGCGCGCGGCTGGCAAACCCATGTGTTCAAACACCCCGAGGGCTGGCAGGACTGCCTGCTGAAGCATGGCGTCCTGCAAGCACCGGTGATTTGATCAGGCCGGGGCTTTGATCAGGCGGGGGCCAGCTTTGGCCCCCGCACTTCGCGGATCGGCAGGTGCACCACCGCGCTCAGCGCACCGACGCCGACGCCAATCCACCACACCAGCGTGTAATCCCCGTTCAGGTCATACATCCGCCCGCCCAGCCAGACGCCGAGGAAGCCGCCCAGCTGGTGCGACAGGAAGACGATACCATAAAGCGTGCCCATGTAGCGCAACCCGTAGATATGCGCGATCAGCCCCGAAGTCAGCGGCACCGTCGCCAGCCACAACGAGCCCATCGCCGCCGAGAACACTAGCACCGAGGTTGGCGTGATCGGCAGCAGGATGAACAGCGCCGCCGCCAGCGTGCGGGCAACGTAAATGCCCGACAGCAGGTACTTCTTCGAAAACCGCTTTCCCGCCCAACCGGCTGTCAGCGTGCCGACGATGTTGCACAGGCCGATGACCGCAATGCTGAGCGCACCAAGCGCCGATGTCGTGGTGATGCCCAGCCCGTGCAGGATGCCGCCCGGCGCGATCGGGCCGCACATCTCGGTCACGAAGGCCGGGAAATGCGCGGTGATGAAGGCCAGCTGATAGCCGCAACTGAAGAAGCCGAGGAAAATCAGCGCAAAGCTCGGGTCCCGTCCCGCGCGCAGCAGGATGGCACCCAGCGATTCCTCCAGCTCGGCGCGGCTGGCCGGGGGCGTCGGTGCGCGCATGAAGGGCAACAGCAGCAGCATGGCGATGACCACTGCGGCAAAGACGATGAACACAGTCTGCCACGGGAACATGCCCAGAAGGTACTCGGCGACAGGCGCGCCGAGCACCTGCCCCGCGCTGCCCGCCGCGGTGGTGATCGCCAGCGACATCGAGCGGTTTTCCTCCGACGACGCCCGGCCCACCACCGCAAGGATCACGCCAAACCCGGTGCCCGCGATGCCGAAGCCCACCAGCACCTCGGACCATTGCATCGCACCCGGCGTCACCGCCTGCGACGACAGCAGCAGCCCCGCCGAATAGGCAATCGCCCCCAGGATCACCGCCTTGCGATCGCCGATCTTTTCCGCCATCGCGCCAAACAGCGGCTGGCCGATGCCCCAGAACAGGTTCTGCAAGGCGATGGCCATGGAAAACTCCGCCCGCGCCCAGCCGAATTCCTCGGCAATCGGGATCTGGAATACCCCGAAACTGGCGCGCACCGCGAAGGAAATCAGGATGATCGCGCAACCGGTGATCAGAACGGGGGTAAAAAGACGTTGGCTGGTCATGAGGGCTCCTTTGCGGCGCAAATTCTGCCGCAGCCTCGGGCAGGTCAACGCCAGAAATGTGCCGGGTACAATCCTCTTTGCCGCTGTGCGGCACGCCGGGTCTACACAAACGATGCGGCGCGCGCTAATTGCCCAGCATGACCACGTTGCACCAGCTCTATGACGCCCGCGTCACCGAAGGACGGCTCACGCGCGATGACGCGCAGCAGGCCGCCCTGCCCGCATTCGAACGCATCCGCGCCGAGTTGGCGCAGACCCCCGAGACGCCGCAAAGGCGCGGCTTCTTCCGCAAGAAACCCGAGCTGCCAAAGATCCGCGGGCTGTACCTGTGGGGCGGCGTCGGGCGCGGCAAGTCGATGCTGATGGATCTGTTCGTCGACAGCCTCGATGTGCCGGTGCGGCGGGTGCATTTTCACGCCTTCATGCAAGAGATGCAGTCAGAATTGCACCGCCTGCGCAGCAAAGGCATCGAAGACCCGGTCAAGCCGATGGCCAAGCAGGTCAGCGACGCCGTGCGGGTACTGGCCTTTGACGAGATGCAGATCACCGACATCGCCGATGCCATGCTGGTGGGGCGGCTGTTCGAACAGCTGTTCGAGGCGGGCACCGTGGTGGTCACCACCTCGAACCGGCTGCCGGACGATCTGTACAAGGACGGCCTGAACCGGCAGCTGTTCCTGCCCTTCATCGCGATGATCAAGGACCGGCTCGAGGTGCGCGAGCTGGCCTCCGAGCGCGACCACCGGCAGGACCGCCTGCGCGGAGCGCGCACCTATTTCACCCCCGTCGACGCCGCCGCGCGCAGCGAGATCGACCGGCTCTGGGCCGAGTTGACCCATGGCGACGAAGAAGAGCTGACCTTGACCATCAAGGGGCGCAAGCTGACCCTGCCGCGCTACAAGAACGGCATGGCCCGTGTCAGCTTTTACGACCTGTGCGGGCAGATGCTGGGGCCGGGAGATTACCTCGCCATCGCCGATGCGCTGCGCCTGCTGGTGCTGGAAAACGTGCCCCGCCTCGGGCGCAGCAACTTCAACGAGGCCAAACGCTTCGTGACGCTGATCGACGCGCTTTACGAGGCGAAGGTCAAGTTGATCGTCAGCGCCAAAGACGTGCCAGAAAGCCTGTATATCGAAGGCACTGGTGCCTTTGAATTCGAACGCACCGCCAGCCGCCTGAACGAAATGCAGGCCGCCGAATGGGGCGAAGAACTCTAGCCAAGAAAAATGGGGCCGGTCGTTGCCGGCCCCAGTTGCTCGATGGTCTTGCCTGCAGTTTTTTCGGTCAGCGCACTGGGAGTGTCAGTGTCTGACCGACCTTGAATTGGTCGGGAGTCGCGAGCGCGTTGCGCATCGCGTCGAAAATGGCGAGGGAAAGAACTG
The DNA here is from genome assembly GCF_030547555.1 of Salipiger sp. 1_MG-2023. NCBI lineage: Bacteria > Pseudomonadati > Pseudomonadota > Alphaproteobacteria > Rhodobacterales > Roseobacteraceae > Salipiger > Salipiger sp. 1_MG-2023. The sequence goes on from NZ_JAUOQN010000006.1 coordinate 68,520, forward strand.
TCTGGCCAGTCGCGCAAGCGCCGCGCGACGAGACCTCGTCGATGACGTCCGCAGCTTTCGCAGGGACGCGGCCAGAAAAACGGCACAGCCCAAGCGTCAGCGCGCGGCAAATCTTGCGCAGCATGAATGTTCATCCCCTAGATACAGCAGAAACGCCGTGGCAGCGTGTCCTCATAGCGTGTCTGCCACAATATATAGTCAACCGGCAGCGAATCGGTCAAGCAAAAGTGATTCGCCCAAGGGAATTTGTCCGAATTTACAATAAAACGTTTTAGATCAGGCAGATTGCCGCCTCAGCCGCCCTGTTTGCGTAGAACGTCACCCGCCAGATAGAGCGAGCCACAGATCAGGATGCGCGCCTCGGGTGTGTCGCTGGCGATGCGCTGCAGCGCGTCCTCGACGCTGTCGGCAACCTGCGACACCATGCCGACCGAGGCCGCGACCCGTGCGGTTTCGCCAGCGGGCAGCGTATTGGCTTCGCCCGGAATCGACAGGGCGGTCAGCCGGTCAGCGTGGCCGGCAAGCGGGCGCAGATAGCCCGCGATATCTTTGGTGTTGAGCATTCCGCAGATCAGATGCGTCGGCCGCTTCGGCAGGCCACCGAGATGGCGCGCCAGCGCCGCGCCCGCCGCCGGGTTGTGCCCGCCGTCGAGCCAAAGCTCGGCTTGCGGCACCAGCGCGGGCAGTGGCCCATCTGTCAGGCGCTGCATCCGCGCGGGCCAGTCGGCGCGGGTGACGGCGGCCTCGCAGGCCTCCGGGCCAAGCCCGAGATGACGCAGCGCCGCCAGCGCCGCGCCGGCGTTTTCGATCTGATGCGCGCCGGGCAGGTTCGGCAGCGGCAGGTCGAGCAGGCCGTTTTCGTCCTGAAACACCAGCCGCCCGCGTTCTTCCCAGACCTGCCAATGCTGGCCATGCGCCAGCAGCGGCGCGCCCAGACGGGCGGCACGGGCCTCGATCACCTGCATCGCCTCCTCTGGCTGCGGGCCAACCACGCAGGGCACGCCGCGCTTGAGGATACCGGCCTTTTCGCCAGCGATCTCGGCCAGCGTTTCGCCCAGATATTGCTGATGATCCAGCGAGATCGGCGTGATCACTGTCAGCGCCGGGGCGTCGAACACATTGGTCGCATCCAGCCGCCCGCCAAGGCCGGTCTCGATCAGCGCCACATCGGCAGCGCTGCGCGAAAAGGCCAGATAGGCGGCGCAGGTGGTGATTTCGAAATAAGTGATGCTCTCGCCGCCATTGCGCTGCCAGCATTCATCGAGAACCGCGCTCAGCGCGTCTTCGTCGATAAGCTTGCCCGCGACGCGAATGCGCTCGTGAAAGCGCGCAAGATGCGGCGAGGTATAGGCATGCACCGTCTTGCCCGCGCCGTCGTATCCGGCGCGCAGCATGGCAAGGGTCGACCCTTTGCCATTGGTCCCGGCGGCGTGAATCACCGGCGGCATCTGCCGTTCGGGATGATCCAGCGCGGCCAGAAGACGCCAGACCCGGTCCAGCGTCAGGTCGATGATCTTGGGATGCAGGGACATCATCCGTGCAAGGATGGCGTCGGAGCCTTGCGTCATTCCTCGGGCATCTCCGGCGCCGACAGATCGCCCGGAGGCGGCAGCTCGCCATGCACCGCCGGGGGCATGTGCATCAGCATCCGCAGAATGGTCATCAGCTCTTCACGCATCTTGCGCCGGTCGGTGACGCGGTCGAGCATGCCGTGTTCCAGCAGATATTCGGCGCGCTGAAAGCCTTCGGGCAGCTTCTCGCGGATGGTCTGTTCGATGACGCGCGGCCCGGCAAAGCAGATCAGCGCGTTGGGCTCGGCGATCTGCACATCGCCCAGCATGGCGTAGGATGCCGTGACGCCGCCGGTGGTCGGATGAGTCAGAACGACGATATAAGGCAGCCCCGCCTCGCGCAGCATCTGGATGGCGACGGTGGTGCGCGGCATCTGCATCAGACTCAGAATACCTTCCTGCATCCGCGCCCCGCCCGCCGCCGAGAACAGCACCAGCGGGCGCTTGAGCCGCTTGGCCTCTTGCGCCGCCTTGATGATCGCATTGCCGACATACATCCCCATGGACCCGCCCATGAAGCTGAAATCCTGCGCGGCGCAGACCACCGGGGTGCGGCCGATCTCGCCAGCGGCGACCAGCATCGCCTCTTTTTCGCCGGTGGTTTTCTGCGCGGCGCGCATCCGGTCGGGATATTTCTTCTGATCGCGGAAATGAAGCGGATCGGCGATCGGCACCGGCACGGCGATCTCGTTGAACACGCCGCCGTCGAACAGCGACTCAAAGCGCGCACGCGGCGTGATGTGCATGTGGTGACCGCAGTTGGTGCAGACACCCAGATTGTCGGTCACCTCGCGGTGAAACAGCATGGTGCCGCAACCGTCGCATTTCATCCAGAGATTCTCGGGCATCTCGCGGCGCGAGAAGATCGAGTTGATGCGGGGACGGACGTAGTTGGTGATCCAGTTCATCTCTGGGCCCTTCGCGGCTGGCGTTTGCGGCCCATTTATGCAGACGGGGCGCGGAATGCAACGTCAGACCCGGAGCGCAAGCCGCACCGCCAGCCAGCCAACGCCGATCCCGAGCAGATCCACCGGCAAAAACGCCCGCAGCATCGCCTCATCTTCAATGTCGATGGGCAGGATGTACAGCGCAAGGCCGGTCATCGGCCCGTTCGGCGCCGCAACGGCGACAGCGACAAGGTTGTTCATCAGGTGCAGTGCCAGCGCCGGGCCAAGCGTGCCGGTGCGCGCCGTCAGATCCGCCGCCGCCAGTCCGAACAGCACCGCCCATAGCGTCACCAGCCCCGCATTGCCGCCATAGATCCCCGGTGCCCAATGCCCCAGCCCGAACAGCGCCGACGGCAGCAGCAGCCAGACCCAAGGGCGCGAAAGGCGCGCAGCAAGCTGTGATTGCAGGTAGCCGCGAAACAGCAATTCTTCGCTACCGGTCTGTACCAGCAACGCCAGCAGCGTCAGAGGCAGCAGCAGCGCCCAGCGGTCGAGGGCCATCGCGGGCAGCATCTGCGCCGCCATCGGCCATGGCGGCCACAGCATCAACAGCCCCATCAGCAGCACCTGAATCAGCAGCAGCGCCAAGGCCGCGCGCCCGAACTGGCGCAGCGCCAGCGGCAACGGCCCCAGCAGCGAGCGCCCCCTGCGCCCATGTACCAGCCGCGCCGTGATCAGTGCCGCCATCCCCATCGCACCCGTGCTGAACAGCAGCGCATACATGCCCAGCGCCGTGTCGCCGCGCCGCATCTGGCCGATCAGCGCTGCGTGGGTTTGCGCGCTCAGCACCTGTTCCGCCAGCGCCAGAAGCCCCTGCCCGATGCCGACGGTCAGCGCCACCGCAAGGCCCAGCCCCATGGCAAGGCGCGGCAACGACGTGCGGCGGGCGGGATCGGTCATCAGGCGAAACGGGTCATATTGCATGCGGGCATTGCACGCATGGCGCGCGGCCCGGCGCAAGCCCCGGACTTGTCCGCAGGGCACTGCCCGGCTATTGCCACGGGTTACAAGACGTTACGGGGGCACACAGACGATGGGACAGCTGCGGAACTCTGCCTTTCTGGGCGCAGCTCTTGTGATGGCGGGCTGCGTGACCGCCTCGCGCGGGGACGGGATCGAGACCGCCAGCCTTGCCGATGGGGCCGTGGTGGTCGGGGGCCCGCCCGGTTATTGCATCGACCCCGAAACATATCCGCGCGGACCGGACCGGACCTTTGCCATGATCGCGTCATGCCGGAATCTGACCGGCGACGACACCGGCCCGATGGTCGAGCCGATGGTTGTCACCGTCACCGTCGCTGAGCAAACCCCACAAGCAACCCTGCCCGACGCTTCCGCCCTCGCGGAAGAGGTGGGGCAGCGCATGATCGGCGGCATCCGATCCGGCGGGCTCACCCTGACGCATCTTGCCAGCGGCGGCACCGAGGTGATCGCAGACGGCGATCCGCGCTATTGGCGCGGCACCTTCCTGCAAGGGCAGCGCATGGTCGGGCTTGCGCTTTATGCCGGCAAGGGCAGCCCGCTTGCCGGGGCCGAGGGCGCCGCCATGTTGCGCGCCGTTCGCGACCGGATCGGAGCGCTCAGCCCCAAGGGGTGATTGACCATTCACCGAATTCAAGGATCTTGGGGATAAGGGTACAAGAACAGACGCAGGGCGGGCCATGGCAGGGATGACAGACGGGTGGATCGGGCGCGCGCTCGCGGCGGCATCGCTCAGGCGGTGGTCGCGCGCCGCGCGCAACGCCGACACCGCCGACCTGCGGGTGCTGCGCCGTCAACGCGCAGCGGCGCGCAAACTGAAGACGCGTATAGACCGGCTGCTGTTCATCGCAGATAGTCGGCTGGCGCTGCCGGTGATCGGCAATCAGGCGTTTGCGCGCCCCAAGGATGCCGACTGGGCCTGGCGCCCCGAATTATGGTGCGCACCGCTGCCGGTGCCCGGCCTCGCTTCGGTGCCCAACCAGTCGATGCTTGGGGCCGAGGCGACGCTGTTCCACGATTGCGCCCGCTCGGAAATCACCCTGCGCCAGCTGCGCAACCTGCGCGAGGCAGATCTTGCCTCCTATGGGCTGCGGCTTGACGTGCTGAACTTCGACGGCTCCTACCTGTCGCTGGCCATCGACCTGCCGACCGAGGCGGCAACGGGTCTGCAGCGCAAGCACCTGATCCGCATCGACACCATCGTCGAGATGGAAAAACCACTGGAAATCTTTGCCCGGCTCAACATCCGCCATGGCCCCAACACCGAACAGATCGTGCGCGAGCTGCCCCTGCACGAAGAAGACATCTGCATCGAATTCGATCTGGCCTATACCCGGCTCAACGAGAAACGCGCCGATCGCATGTGGCTGGACCTGATCTTTGAGGGCCCGCAGATGAATCAGGTGATCCTGCGCGATCTGACCTTCAGCCGCCGCCCGCGCGCCGAACTCTGAGGACGAAACACATGCCCGCCTATTCGCTGACCAAGACCCGCTTTGTCGAAGGCATCTGGCAAGGGCTGCTGGTGGCGCAGACCGCCGATGCCCCGCCACCCGAAGTCGTGGTCACCCTTCAGGATGCGCCGGTGCGCGGTGTCACCGTATCGCAAAGCACCACCCCCGGTCGCTGGGCGCTCGAGGTACCGGTGCCGGTTCAGGCGGTGGGCGACGGGGTGCAGACCTTTCTGATCCTCGATGCAATGAGCGGCGAAAAGCTCGACAGTTTCACCCTGATCGCCGGAGAGGCGGCAGGCGATGATCTGCGCGCCGAGATGGCCTTGCTGCGCGCCGAGCTGGATATGCTCAAGCGGGCGTTCCGGCGGCATTGTCTCGAAACCAGCTGAAGCGCCGCGCCCGCGATCCGCACGCCGGCGATTGCGCCCGGCCGCTTGTCACGCCATGGTGTGCCAAATTGGTATACCATACGAGGCCCTCATGACCCCGCTCGGCGGCATTTCGCTGAAACTCGCCTCTGTCGTGCTGTTCGTCATTATGTCGGCGCTGATCAAGGCCTCGGATGTGCCCACCGGCGAGGCGGTGTTCTTCCGCTCTTTCTTTGCGCTGCCGGTAATCCTTGGCTGGCTGATCTGGCGCGGCGACCTGCGCACCGGGCTGCGCGTCAACAGCCTGTGGAAACACGTCTTGCGCGGGGTTGTGGGCGTTTCCTCCATGGGCTTCAGCTTTGCCGCGCTGGGGCTGCTGCCGCTGCCCGAGGTCACCGCGCTAGGCTATGCCGCGCCGCTGCTGACGGTGATCTTCGCCGCGATCCTGCTGGGCGAGCAGGTGCGGCTGTTCCGGTTGACGGCAGTGATGGTCGGGTTGCTGGGGGTGGCTTTGGTGATGTGGCCGCTGCTGACCCTGTCCGAGGTCAATCAGGCGGTGCTGCTGGGCATCGGCTTTGTCATGGTTTCGGCAGTGCTGCGGGCGCTGGTGCAGATCCACATCCGGCGCATGGCCGCGACCGAGCAGACCTCGGCCATCGTGTTCTATTTCACCATGACCTCGACGGTATTGTCCTTGCTCACCCTGCCCTTTGGCTGGGTGCTGCCGCCACTGGACCAGACGCTGATGCTGATCGCGGCGGGGCTGATCGGGGGCGTGGCGCAGATCTGTCTGACCGCCGCCTACAAGGGGGCCGAGGCGGCGCTGCTGGCGCCGTTTGACTATGCGTCGATCCTGTTTGCCATCGTCATCGGCTACGCGTTCTTTGCCGAGGTCCCCACCCCGTTGATGCTGGCAGGCTCGTCCATCGTCATCGCCTCTGGCGTGGCGATCATCCTGCGCGAACGCTATCTGGGGCTGAAGCAGTTCAAGGCGCGTCAGGGCATGACACCGCAGGGTTAGGCGGGGACAGCCACCGCCGAGGCCAGTTCCAGCCCGTCACCGTAAAGGATATGCGGGCCGTCAAGCATCAGCTCGACCAGATCGACCTCGCGCGTGCCGATGACGCGAATGAACTGCCCGTCGACCAGCCGTCGCGCCGGCGCCAGCGCCCGCGACGCGCCGAACAGTGCCCCCGCGCGCCAGTCGCGCACCAGCACCTCTTGCCCGGCAGGCAACAGCGCGTCGCGGTCGGGGCGGCAGTTTCCAAGCGTTCCGGCCCTGATCGCCACCAGCCGCACCCTCGCCCGATAGCGGCGGATGCCAAGCAGCGTTGCCGCACCAGCGTTGCGGGTGATCACCCGATCACCGGGGGCGAGATATTCGACCGGCAAAGCGCCATCGAGCGTCAGCACATTGGTGCCCGCGACAAGCGCGTTGAGGGTTTCGGGCGACACCACATGACGGGCCGGGCGCGACCCGCCTGACACATCGGTGCTGTCGCGCCAGACCATATTCGGTTTCATCGGCGCAATCCTGCTATTCACTGCGGCTCACTCTGCGTCAGGCGCGGAAAAGGTCGCGTTAAAGTCTCGAATTCGAAACACATATTTTCCACTCGCCTAAGCTCTGCGGCTTTGATAGGACAGCTCTCGAACTGGCGGGTGTGGCGGAATTGGTAGACGCACCAGATTTAGGTTCTGGCGCCTTTGGCGTGGGGGTTCGAGTCCCTTCACCCGCACCAAGTTCACGACCCGGCACGCAAAAAGGCCGCACCTCGGCAGAAGGCACGGCCCTTTGAAATTCTTCGGGGGTCACCAGCTGTTATAGGCCAGGTACTTGCCCGACATGGTGATCACCACGCGATCGCCCTTGCGGTTCGGCTCGCGTTCGACGGACATGTCGAAGTCGATCGCCGACATGATGCCATCGCCGAATTTCTCGTGGATCAGCGCCTTGAGCGTCGGGCCATAGACGCCGACCACCTCGTAAAAGCGATAAATGCAGGGATCGGTCGGCACGGTCTGGGCGAACACCTTGGTCGGGCTTTCGGACAGAACCTCGGCGGCCTCCTCCGGCAGGCCCAGCAGTTCGACCAGCGCGGCGGCCTTTTCAGGCGGAAAGGCGTTCATCCCCATGCAGGCGGAATGGGTGAACACCGGCGACATGCCGATGCCCGATGCGATGCCTTCCCATGTCAGCTTGCCGCGCTTTTTCGCGGCAATGATCAGCGCGGTGACGTCTTCCTTGTCGAGGAACTCCTCGGCCGTAAGATCTTTCATATCTGTTCTCCTGTGGGTCAGCCGGCAAGTTGCGCGGCAAGAATCACGCAGATCACTGCGAGAATGATGGTCAGTGCCTGCCAGAAGCGCAGCGGATCGCGCGCGGCCAGCGGAATGTGGTGGGCTGCGCGGGCGGCGCTGCCGGGGCGGTGCAGATCGGCGAGGAATTCCGACAGCGCGTTGTAACGGCGCAGCGGGTCCGGATGCAGCGCACGGCGCAGCGCCGCGTCGACAAAGGCGGGCACGGTGCTGTCGTCACTGCGGGCCGGGGCGTATTGCAACCGCCGCTGATCGGCGCGGGTGGCGATGCGCGCCACCTGCGCGCCGTAGGGCAACCGCCCGGTCAGCATTTCATACAGGATGACTGCCAGCGCGTATTGATCCGACCGCCAGCTCACCACATCGCCCGACAGGTATTCGGGGGCGGTGTATTGCAACGTGCCGGGCAGCTCTCCGAGCAGACCGGGGGCGGCCTCCTCGACCCCGGCGACAGACACCGACCCAAGGTCGATGATCCGCACGCTGCCGTCCTCGTCGATCAGGATGTTTTCGGGGCGAATGTCCTGATGGATCATCTCGCGCCGGTGCAGCGCGCGCAGGCCGCTGATGATCTGCCCGGCGATGTCGCGCATCTTGTCCAGCGGCGCGCCGGGATGGTCGGTCATCCATTGCCGAAGCGTCCGCCCCGGCAGATATGCCATCGCGACGTATAGCCCCGAGCGCGGCTGCGGCACATCGGCGGCCTGCATCACATGCACAGAACTGACCCGCCGCGCCACCCATTCCTCCAGCGTGAAACGGCGCAGCGCGGCGGGGTTTTCGAGCGTTTCCGACGCCGGGATCTTGAGCACGATCTTGCGCCCGTTCGGGTCGGCGGCAAGAAAGACATGGCTGCGCGGCGTCTGGCTGAGCGTACGCAGCACCCGCAGCCCATCGAGCGTATCTCCCGGTTTGGGCAGCAGCGGCACCGGCAGCGCGGCGGTTTCCGGCAGGCCAGCCTCTTGCGGCAGCCGGATCACCTGCACGATCTGCACCGTCAGGTTGTCGGCGCTGCCCCGGCTCAGCGCCGTATCGACCAATGCGCGGCAGGCATCGTTCAGCGTAGGCAGGGTCAGGGCATGGGCGACATCCGCACCGCTGATATGCTCGTACAGCCCGTCGGTGCTCAGGACAAAGACATCGCCAGCGCGTAGAGGCACGCGGCGATAATCGAGCGCGACCGTCTCGGCCGCGCCAAGCGCGCGGGCCAGCATCTCGCCAGAGCGGTGATCGACGGTCAGCGGATCAAGCAGGCCATCGGCAAAGCGCGCCACCCGGGCATCGCCCGCGTGCAGCACATGGCCCGCGCCCCCCTTGAGGATCAACGCCGCAAAGGCGCAGACCATGCCGCTGTCAAGATCCGCAAGCGTCCGGTTCTGCCCGTAAAGCCAGGCGTTGGCGGATTGAAGCACCCGGCTTGCGGCGGTCTTTACGGTCCAGCCATCGGGGGTGTCATAGTAATCGGACAGCAGCATCCTGACCGCGCTCTGGGCAGCGACGCCGCTGGTCTGGCTGCTGGAAATGCCGTCGGCCACGGCAAGGACGATGCCCTTGAGCATCAGCGCATCGCCCTCGGGAACCCGCGCGCCGTGGAAATCCTGCATCAGCGGTTTGCGGCCCGCAGAGGCGCATTGGCCAATCACGGCCTCCAGCCGGTCTGTCATCATATCCCGTGGCATGGATGGCCTCGCTCGGCGAAAAGAGGGGCCCCCGAAGGGGACCCCAGTCAGGGAGGTCAGAGCTATTCCGCCGGCACGACAGCGGCGTCGTCATTGCGCGCGGCGCCGCGCTTGGGGCTTTCGCGGAAATGCGTGGCGTAGATCATGCCGCCCACAAAGGTCAGGCCGCCGACAAGGTTGCCCACCACGACCGGGATCTCGTTGTAGATGAAATAGTCGGCCCAAGTGAATTCACCGCCCAGCATGATGCCGCTGGGGAACAGGAACATGTTGACGATGGAATGCTCGAACCCAAGGTAGAAGAACACGATGATCGGCATCCACATCGCCATGATCTTGCCAGAGGTCGAGGTCGACATCATCGCGGCGACCACGCCGGTCGACACCATCCAGTTGCACAGCACGGCGCGCACGAAGACGGTCAGCAGACCTGCGCCCCCGGCGGCGGCATAGCCCAGCGTGCGGGCCTCGCCGATCTGGCCGATCTTCTGACCGACCTCGTTGGGTTCGGCGGAAAATCCGGTGGTAAAGACGATCGCCATCAGCACGGCGGTGGTCATGGCCCCGGCGAAGTTGCCGCAGAACACCAGCCCCCAGTTGCGGAACACGCCCTTCCATGTGCAGCCCGGACGCTTCGCCAGCACCGCCAGCGGCGCAAGGGTGAACACCCCGGTCAACAGGTCGAACCCCATGAGGTACAGCAGGCAGAAGCCCACTGGAAACAGCAGCGAGGCGACAAGGAAATTGCCGGTCTGCACCGCGATGGTGACGGCAAAGGCGGCGGCAAGCGCCAGAATGGCACCCGCCATGTAAGAGCGGATCAGGGTGTCCTTGGTGGCCATGAAGATCTTGGATTCGCCGGCATCGACCATCTTGGCCGCGAATTCCTTGGGCATGACATACGACATGTCTAAAGTCCTTTCGAGGGGTGGTGGCCTGACCAGTCAGGCGTCGAGGTTCGGTTCGAGAGAGATATCCCGGCCACTGATGCGGACGGGACGGCGGTCATCGGCACCCTGCGCGGCGCCGGTTTCTAGGGAAATCACCCAGTTGTGCAGCGGGCAGGTCACGCAGCCCCCATGCACGATGCCGCTGCTGAGAGGCCGCCCTTGTGGGGGCAGCGATCCTCGAGCGTGAAGATGCGGTCATCCAAGGTATGGAAGACGGCGATATTCCGCGCGCCGTGGCGCTCGCAACTCTCGCCAGATCTCAGCAGGTCGTTGCACCATGCGCCAACACTGACATCGCCAACCAGCTTGTCGCGGCCAAGGATCGCCTTGGTATTCCCCCCGCAGCGGAGATCGATCCCGCGCGATTCCAGCTCCTTTTTCAGAGGGTAGCCGGCAGAGGCATCAGGCTGGCGTTCCATCAGGTTCTCCACCGTCACCGGCCTGCCCTGTGCCTTCGGACCGGCGGTCACTTCGGGCCCCGGCAGGCTACCCCCGATCACCACGGCGCGCCCGCCGCTGCGGACCTGTCGCAGCATCGCGTCGACGTCATTCAGATCGCGGTCGGCCAGCACGCCGGGAAGCTCGCGCCCCGGCACCGGGGTCATGAACGGCGACGACTTGGTCGCAATCAGCAGTTTGTCATAGCTGGCCGACAGGCCGCTTTGCGCGCGAACGCTGCGGGCCGCGCAGTCGATCTCGACGATCTTTTCGCCCTTGTGCAGGGTGATGCCCTGCGCCGCATACCAATCCTCGTCATGGATCACGCTGTCCGCAAATGTCTTCTCGCCCGACAGTACCGGCGAGAGCAGAATGCGATCGTAGTTCCCCCGTGGCTCGGCGTTGAAGATGGTGATGTCATAGGCCGCCGCGCCCGGCGCTAGCAGCTGCTCGAACATCCGGACGGGGGCCATGCCGTTTCCGATGATCACAAGGCGTGGTTTGGACATGACTGGTCCTCGGGCTCTGGCGAACCGGAAGATCCCGGTCGCAGCGGTTTCGGTCAGGACTTGAACGTGGACGCAGACAAGCACTCGCAGACTGACGGATCAGTGCGCGGGCAGCCTCATTGCTGCGGAGCCGCATTCGGGTATTTGACGGAAATCGCCGCGCCGTTGCGGCCTAATGAGAGGCGACACCGCCTCTCGTTAAACATTCTGATACGAAGAATGATTCAACCGCGCAACAAAAGATCGCGCCCACCCGTTGGCGCGAGAGGAAAACCACCTTCTCCTCCCGTCAGGCGCACAAATAGATGGCGATAATTGGAAATCAGCGCTGCTTTTGTGCAACCCAAGAATGATCCGCGCCCGACCTGCGCGCCGAATTGAGCCGCATTGATCAGGATTCGAAGGTCAGGGCGCGTGGGCGGCCCCTGCCCCCAGCAGAATATCCAGCGTGCGCGGATGCGCCCCGACAGCATCGCGCAGGGTCACCCTGTCGAGATTGGCGTAGAATGCGTCCTTTGCCTCGCGCAGGACGCGCACCAGCCCGCAAGAGCCACGCAGGATGCAACTGTCGCAATCGACCAGCGCAGCATCGCCTTCCATCTTGCGCGCGACCTGACCGACAAGAATGTCCGACGCGCAATGCGCCAGCCTCACCCCGCCAGACCGGCCCCGCGTGCTTTGCAGCACACCATGATCGACAAGCTGGTTCACCACCTTCATCAGATTGCTTTGCGACACCTCATGCGCCCGGGAGATTTCCGAGATCGAAACAAGCCTGCCCTCATGGGCCGCGAGATACAGACAGACGCGCAAAGCATAGTCGGTGAATTTCGAAAGGCGCATCTGTCAGGTCCGGATATACAATCTGCTGACGGTGTAGACGATCAGCCGCACAGTCAAGCTGGGCGAGGCCTTGTCAAAGGCGCGGCCCGCAAACCGCGCCCAAATATTCAGTTCTTGTGGCGAATTTCGTGCCAGAGTAGCATGCCGTAACCGCCGATCACCATCAGCGCGAGCGCGTACCAAGTGATGGCGTAGCTCAGGTGCGAATTTCGGAACGACACCACGGTCTGCCCGCCGCGCGGCCAGCTGTTGGCTGTCAGCTCTTCGTCGATGAAATACGGTGCGGCCCGCTCAAAGCCCTTGGCCTGCGTGATCGAGCCGATGTCACGGCGATACCAGAGCTGTTCGTCCGGGTTGCTCTCGCGCGAGAACAGCCAGCCGTCGGCTTCCGAGATGCGCAGCAGGCCGGTGACGGTGGTCTCGCCATCGATGTGGTCGAAATCGGCGATATCGCCGTTGTGCTGGGGCACGATGCCCCGGTTGATCATCACGATGCTGCCGTCGGCGCGTTGCAGCGGGGTCAGCACCCAGTAGGCGGGGCCGAAATCGGACGGCGTATAGACCAGCACCTCGTCATCGTTGAGATAGCTGCCGGTCACGCTCACCCGGCGGTATTCGTCGGCGTCGCGCGCCACGGGCGCATCGAAGGCCGGGGCGGGCACCGGATCGGCGTGGATGCGCGCGTCGACCCGCTCGATCAGATCAAGCTTCCACGCGAGGCGGTGAACCTGCCATGTCCCGAGCGCGGCGAAACAGGCCAGCAGCACGGCGGCCAGAAGCGATACGATGATGAGGCGGAGGGTCATCTTGCTGAGGTCCTCGAAACAAAGCCGGGGCCGCGAACGGCCCCGGCGAATGGCGTGCGCAAAGAGGTCAGCCCTGCTGGGACTGAAGGCTCTTCATCTGTTCGATCTGCTGATCCATCTCGTGCATCGGCATCATGTTCTCGTTCATGTTGTGCATGACCCAGAGCGAGCCAGCCAGAACGATCACAAGGATCACCACCGAGAAGATGGTGGCGGACAGGGTCCAGCCTTCCTCGGCCGATTTGTTGACGTGCAGGAAGAAAACCAGATGCACGATGATCTGCACCGCGCCAAGGCCCATGATCCAAGCGATCAGGGTGGTGCGTGGCAGGTCGACTTCGGCCATGATCAGGTAGAACGGGATGATGGTCAGGATCGCGGCGAGCGCGAAGCCGATCATCAGCTGGCCCATGGTGCCGTGCGAATGTGCGGTATGATCAGCCATCAGACGAGCCTCACGAGATAGACAAACGAGAACACCCCGATCCAGATCAGATCAAGGAAGTGCCAGAACATCGACAGCGTGCCCAGACGCTGCATGTTGGCCGGGATCAGGCCGTGCATCTTGATCTGCGCCATCAGCGTGAACAGCCACACCAGACCAAAGGTCACGTGCAGACCGTGCGTGCCCACCAGCGCAAAGAACGCCGACAGGAAGGCCGATCGGTCAGGCCCCGCCCCGAGGTGGATGAGGTGGTTGAATTCATACACCTCCATCGCGATGAAGCCGATGCCGAACAGCGCGGTGACGCCAAGCCACATCAGCGCGCCGTCCACCTTCTGCTTGTCAGCCTGTAGCATGGCGAGACCGAAGGTGACCGACGAGAACAGCAGCAGCGCCGTTTCCATCGCCACGAACCCTGGCTCGAACAGGTCTATCGGCGCCGGTCCGCCGGCATAGCTGTAGCCCAGCACGGCATAGGTGGCGAACAGCGCGCCAAAGATGATGCAGTCGCTCATCAGGTAGATCCAGAACCCGATGGGAGTCGGGCTATGGTGCTGATGGTCGGTCTCATGGCCGCTGGTGGGCCTTGCGTGGTGCATCGGCTCGTCGGCCAGAGGCTCGACGATCGACTTGCCCGCCGAAGAGGTCACGGTGCTCATGTGAGGGCTCCTTTCGCTTCGGTCTGACGCACTTCATCCACGGGGATGTAGTAGTCGCGGTGGTAGTTGAAGGTATGCGCGATGCCGACGGCGATCATCGCCACAAAGGTCAGGATCGCCAGCCACCAGATGTACCAGACCATGGCAAAGCCGAAGACAAACGCGATACCGGCGATGACGACGCCCGTGGCGGTGTCCTTGGGCATGTGGATCGGCGCATAGTCGGTCGACCATTTGAAGCCGGCCTTCTTCATGTGCCAGAATGCTTCGCGCCCGGTGACATTCAACTCCTGCGGAAAGTTGTACTGCTGCGGCGGGGACTGGGTCGCCCATTCCAGCGTACGCGCATCCCAAGGATCGTTGCCGCAGGCAAGCTTCTTGCGGTTCATGATCGACACGGCAAAGCACATGAAGGTCGACAGTATGCCGAACAGGATGATCAGCGCACCGATGCCGGCGATGATGAAATACGGCTGCCAGCCCGCGTCGGGGTAGCTGTTCATCCGGCGGGTGACGCCCATCAGGCCAAGCGCGTAAAGCGGCATGAAGGCAACGTAGAAGCCGATGAACCAGCCCCAGAAGGCGCGCTTGCCCCATTTCTCGTCGAGCTGGAAACCAAAGGCCTTCGGCCACCAGTAGGTCACGCCCGCATAGATCGCGAACACCACCCCGCCGATGATGACGTTGTGGAAGTGGGCGATGAGGAACAGCGTGTTGTGCAGCTGGAAGTCGACGGGCGGGATGGCCAGCATCACGCCGGTCATGCCGCCGATGGTGAAGGTCACGAGGAAGCCGATCACCCAGAGCATCGGCACTTCAAGCCGCACGCGGCCCTTGTACATGGTGAACAGCCAGTTGAAGATCTTCACCCCCGTCGGCACCGAGATGATCATCGTGGTGATCCCGAAGAAGGTGTTGACGCTTGCGCCCGACCCCATGGTGAAGAAGTGGTGCAGCCACACGATAAAGGACAGCACCATGATGCAGGCGGTCGCCCAGACCATCGTGCGGTAGCCAAAGATCGGCTTGCCCGAGAAGGTCGACACGATTTCCGAGATGATGCCAAAGCAGGGAATGATCAGGATGTAGACTTCGGGGTGCCCCCAGATCCAGATCAGGTTCACATACATCATGGCGTTGCCGCCAAAGTCGTTGGTGAAGAAGTGGAAGCCAAGGTAGCGGTCCAGCGTCAGCAGCGCCAGCGTGGCCGTCAGCACCGGGAAGGCGGCAACGATCAGCACGTTGGTGATCAGCGCCGTCCAGGTAAAGATCGGCATGTCGAACATCTTCATCCCCGGCGCGCGCATCTTGAGGATGGTCGCGATGAGGTTGATGCCCGACAGCGTGGTGCCCACGCCCGCGATCTGTAGCGCCCAGAGATAATAGTCCATCCCCGGCCCGGTCGAATAATTCGCCCCCGACAGCGGCGGAAACGCCAGCCAGCCGACGCGCGCGAATTCACCGATGAACAGCGAGACGTTGATCAGCAGCGCGCCCGACACCGTCATCCAGAACGAGAAGTTGTTCAGGAACGGGAAGGCCACGTCGCGGGCACCGATCTGAAGCGGCATGACATAGTTCATCACACCGGTCACGAAAGGCATCGCCACGAAGAAGATCATGATGACGCCATGCGCGGTGAACACCTGATCGTAGTGGTGCGGCGGCAGCCAGCCTTCGTTGCCACCGGCGGCCATGGCCTGCTGGCCGCGCATCATCAGCGCGTCGGCAAAGCCGCGCACCATCATGATGAAGCCAAGCACCATGTACATGATGCCGATCTTCTTGTGGTCGATGCTGACCACCCAGTTGTTCCAGAGCGGCGCCCACAGCTTGAAGTAGGTCATCAACGCAAGGAAGATCAGCCCCCCCAGTGCAACGCCGGCGAAGGTGCCGATCAGGATCGGTTCGTGGATCGGGATCCAGTCAAGCGTCAGACGCCCGAAGATCGGCGAGAAGGTTTCTGCTGGTTGCTCAGATGCCATTCGTCTGTGCCTCCGTCTGGGCCCCGAGGGGGCTGCAAAGTGCGTTGGAATCAAGCGCCAGAACATAGTTCCGGGTTTCGGTTGTGTTCAGCGCCTCGTGGTCGCTGCCGTGCTCGGCATCGTGGCCATCATGGCCATCGTGACCGGCGCCGTGGGCACCGTGGCCTTCCAGCGGCGGCAGTTCGACAAGGTTGCCAAAGCCGTCGATGGTGCGGGCACGGTCGTGGCTGTAGGCCGCCGCATCTGGAATGCCCGCAAGGCCGCCGCCGCCCATCTTGTCCTGCATCATCATGTGGCCCATGCAGACCTTGCCGTCTTCGACGCACAGCTCGACGATCCGGCCGAACAGACCGTCCTCAACCCTGCCGTAATATTGCACTGGCGCGTTCATGGTCGGCTTTTCCAGCTCGAGATAGCTGGCGCGGGTCAGCGCATCGCCGCTGTCGCGGCGCTCGGCAACCCATGTGTCGAACTCGGCGTTGCTCATGGCCAGCGTGTCAAAGATCATGCCCGCAAAACCCGGCCCCGAGTAATGCGCAGACCGCCCCGCATAGGTGCCCTGCTGACCGGCGATCAGGTTCAGCTTGGTTTCCATGCCGGCCATCGAATAGACCATGCCGCCCAGCGCGGGGATCGACAGGGTGTTCATCACGGTCGAGGAGGTCAGCGAGAATTCCACCGGACGCCCGGCCGGGATCGCCAGTTCATTAACCGAAGCGACGCCGTAGTCGGGGTAGATGAACAGCCATTTCCAATCGAGCGACACCGCCTGCACGCGCAGCGGCTCTTGCTCGGAAACCTCGGTGGGCAGAGCGGCATAGGGGTCAAGCCGGTGGGTATAGACCCAAGTGTACCAGCCCAGCGCGATGATGATCAGGATCGGAACGCCCCAGACCACCGCTTCGAGCTTGTTGGAATGTTCGAAATCGGGATCGTAATCCGAGATGTCCTCGCGGTCGGCGCGATACTTGAGCGGGAACCATACCGCCATGATCAACACGGGAACGATCACGATCAGCATGAGGAGAGTGGAGATGATCAGCAGGTCGCGCTGCTGCTCACCAACCCAGCCGTGCGGAAAGAGCACGTCATACTGGCACCCGGACAGCGCCAAGGCGCCCAGTGCCGCCAGTAGCGGTTTTTTGATAGCAAACAATGTTTCGGCCTCTTGTTAGTCCGGGAACGCCGCCAGCAAGGGGGAGGAGCAGGCAGTCCGGAGCAAGGGTTGCAGGCGTCAATTAGCCCCGCCGCGCCAAGGTAGCGCTGCGACGGATCGCCACATCTGGCGCCAAAGGTGAAAAACTCACGCAGGCTTGAAAAAAGATGCCCTCAACGTGCACCTTCTGCGACAATTTGCGCTATTCGCACGCGTTTAAAGGCCCACCGCGATCACGCCGTTTTGCTCTGGTTTGGCGCTGGCGCTCGCTCAAGGCCCGTGGAAAGGGCGACTCGGCGCGCCCCGAACGGCCCCGCTCTTGATCCCGATCATGGACAACCCTATGCAATTGCCCGCCCGCCGCGCAGCTTGGGCTTGATTTGTGCGCCAACCGGGCGCAGCTTCAAAGGATGAACAGCCTCACGCCCTTTCCGGGTCGGGGGGCGGCCTCGCCAGAGGTCGTCGCCTTCCAGAGACCCGAGCTGAATATCATCCTGTCACTGTATGGCCGCATGGTCGCCGCCGGAGAATGGCGCGATTACGGGATTTCCTCGCTGAAGGATCGCGCGGTGTTCGCGGTGTTCCGGCGCACCGCCGAAAACCCGATGTACCGGATTGAGAAACACCCAAAGCTGCGCGGCAAGCAAGGCATGTACGCGGTGTTTGGCCCCGAGGGGCAGGTGCTCAAGCGCGGGCAGGATCTGCGGACCGTGCTGCGCGTTCTGGAACGCAAGCTGATCCGGGCGGTCGACAACGACTGACCGCCCGGCGCTGTCTTACTTGCCCGCCGAATTGCCCGCCATGACGCAGAGCAGTTCGAACATGATGGTCACGCCCAGAAAGGCGGTGCCGCCCGTCTGGTCGAAGGGCGGCGACACCTCGACCATATCCGCACCGACGATGTTCAGCCCGGCAAGTTCGCGCACGACCTGAATCGCCTGATAGCTGTTCGGCCCGCCGATCTCGGGGGTGCCGGTGCCGGGGGCAAAGGTCGGGTCGACGAAATCGATGTCATAGCTGACATAGGTCGGCGCGGTGCCGACGATCTCGCGCGCCTCGACCATGACATCGGCGACGCCGCGGGCGTGGAATTCCTCGATCGGGATGATGCGGATACCATTGGCGGCGGCGAAATCGCGATCTTCGGTGTCATACATGCTGCCGCGAATGCCAATCTGCACCACGCGCTTCGGGTCCAGCAGCCCTTCTTCGACGGCGCGGCGGAACGGCGTGCCGTGGGTGTAGAGCTGGCCACCGAAATAGCTGTGCCACAGGTCGGTGTGGCTGTCGAAATGCACCATGCCCAGCGCATCGTCGCGCGCCACCGATCGCAGCACCGGCAGCGAGGTCAGATGGTCGCCCCCCGCCGTCAGCGGCCGGATGCCGGCCCGCTTCATCTTGTTGTAGAAGGCGGTGATGCGTTCCATGCTGTCGAGAATATCGACCGGGTTCGGCCCGACATCGCCCAGATCGGCGCAGGCGACGGTTTCAAACGGGCGCATCCCGGTCACTGCATGCTGGGCGCGGATCATCGTCGAGGCGTCGCGCAGCTGTCGCGGGCCATGGCGCGGGCCGGGACGGTTGGTGGTGCCGCTGTCCCATGGCACGCCCACAAGGCCGATATCGACCTCGGCAAAACGGTCGTGATCGGGCTGCACCAGCGGCAGGCGCATAAAGGTCGGGATGCCGGCAAAGCGCGGCAGATCCATGCCGGAAACGGGGTGGAAGAAGGGATCAGTGGTCATGGTGTCCTCGTGAGTGATTATGTGCACGCAAATGCTTCACCTGGGGATTTGCAAGCCTTTCAGAGCTTGGGCTCATCCTGCATCAGGATCTCGCGCGATTGCGAGGCGAATTCCCGGCGCAGGATCACCGTCAGGGTGACCCCGGTGGCCAGCACCAGCGCCTCGGCCCCCAGCAGCCACGCGGCGCTGGCGATGCCGAAATAGACCGAGCGCAGGCCACGGTTGTAGCTGCGCGCGGCAAAGATGTTGATCTCGGCGGCCTTGGCAGCGCGCAGATAGGCCAAGTCCGACGCGTCGTTGGGCACCGAGCCCATCATCACCGAGCAATAGCCGAACAGCCGGTTCGACCAGACGAATTTCAAAAAGGCATTGGCGGCGAACAGCAAGGTCAGGAACAGCTTGACCTCCCAGACGATCACCGGCGCGTCGGCATCGGCGAAATCTCCCGCCACGCCCCGCAAGCGGTCGGCATCACCCAGAAGCGCAAACAGACCCGATATGGCAATCATCGCCGCCGAGGCAAAGAACGCCGTGCTTTGCCGCAGCGAGCCGACGATCTGGCTGTCGAAGATGCGCGGCTGGCGGGTGACGAAATGCACCATCCATGCCCGCCGGTAGCGCGTCATCAGCTTGGACACCGACGGTCGCGATTTCGGCGGGTGCTCGATGATGCGCGACGAGCCGAGCCATGCCAGCACCAGCAGCGCCACGGCGATCCCGTCCAGCACCGAGAAATATGACAGACGGATGACCCAGTCCATGCTCAGAACGGCTTGGCGACGACGACCCAGAGGATCGCGATCACGCCAAGGACGCTGACCTCGTTGAAGATCCGCAGGAACAGATCGGAGTCGGGAAAGACCCCCTTGCGCGCCTGCATCACCAGACGACCTGTCCAGCCGTAATGCAGCGCCAGCAGCAGCACGAGCCCGATCTTGAGATGCACCCAAGGTGCCCAAGACCAGAAATCGGCCAGCACCAGCCCGGTGATCACCGCGATCACCGCCAGCCCTGCCGAAAAGCGATACAGCCGCACCGTCAGATCGCCCAGCGGGCCAAAAGCCTGTAGCCGGGTGTATTCGCGCTTCCAGTAGATCAGCGCGCGCGGCACCGCGAAGATGGAGGTCATCCACCCCATCACGCATAGAAGATGTATGATCTTGACCCAATCCATAGGCCCTTGATGGCCGGGGTTATGCGCCTGCGCAAGGGGCGTCACGGCGCGAAGCGCGGAAAAGTTCTTTCCGAGCATGGCCAAATTGGTTACAAGACTTTACCAATACTGGCGCCACTCACGGCGAAGGAGGATCCACCCGATGCAGATGCCGGACCCGAGCAAGCGCGTATTGTCGCTGAAGGCCGAGATCGTCTCGCGATTGCGGCAGGTGCTTCCGCCCGATGCGGTGATCGACGATCCCGTCGAAACCCGCGCCTATGAATGCGACGCGCTGGTGGCCTATCGCTGCCCGCCGCTTTGTGCCGTGCTGCCATCGTCGACCGAAGAGGTGTCGGCGGTGCTGGCGCTCTGCCACGAGATGGGCGTGCCGGTGGTGCCGCGCGGCTCGGGCACCTCGCTGGCTGGTGGCGCGCTGCCGACGGCGGATTGCGTGATCCTTGGGGTGGCGCGGATGAACGAGGTGCTGGAAACCGATTACGACAACCGTTTTATCCGGGTGCAGACCGGGCGCACCAACCTGTCGGTCACCGGCGCGATGGAAGAGCATGATTTCTTTTACGCGCCCGACCCGTCCTCGCAGCTGGCCTGCGCCATCGCTGGCAATATCGCGATGAACTCCGGCGGGGCGCATTGCCTGAAATACGGCGTGACGACCAACAACCTGCTGGGCGTGACCATGGTGCTGATGGATGGCACGGTGATCGAGCTGGGCGGGGCGCATCTGGATGCGGGCGGGCTGGACCTGCTGGGGGTGGTCTGCGGTTCCGAAGGCCAGCTAGGCGTGGTGACCGAGGCGACCCTGCGCATCCTGCGCAAACCCGAGGGCGCGCGGCCGGTGCTGATGGGCTTTGACTCGAACGAGGTCGCCGGGGAATGCGTGTCGGACATCATCAAGGCGGGCGTGCTGCCGGTGGCGATCGAATTCATGGACCGCCCCTGCATCGTCGCCTGCGAGGCCTTTGCCAAGGCGGGCTACCCCGATTGCGAGGCGCTGCTGATCGTCGAGGTCGAAGGCTCGGATGCCGAGATCGACGAGCAGCTTGACCTGATCCTGGACATCGCGCGGCGGCACAACCCGGTCGAGCTGCGCGAGGCAAAGGACGCCGAAGAGGCCGGGCGCATCTGGCTGGGCCGCAAGAGCGCCTTTGGCGCGATGGGGCAGATCAACGATTACATGTGCCTTGACGGTACGATCCCCGTGTCCGAACTGCCGCGCGTGTTGCGCCGGATCGGCGAGCTGTCGGCGGAATACGGGCTGGAGGTCGCCAATGTGTTCCACGCCGGGGATGGCAACATGCACCCGCTGATCCTGTTCAACGCCAATCAGGACGGGCAGCTCGAGCTGTGCGAGCAGCTTGGGGCCGAGATCCTCAAGCTGTGCGTCGAGGTGGGCGGCTGCCTGACCGGCGAGCACGGCGTCGGCATCGAAAAGCGCGACCTGATGGGCGTGCAATATCGCCCCGACGACCTTGAGGCGCAGATGGCGGTGAAGGATGTGTTCGATCCGAAGTGGTTGCTGAACCCGGCGAAGGTTTTTCCGCTGGCGGCCAGCGCGGCGCGGCGGATCGCGGCGGAGTGACAGCGGCGCGGCGAGAGGGGGGCGCTGCCCCCCGCCTACGGCTCCCCCCGGGATATTTGAGGCCAGAAGAAACATGAAACCATCGAGCGAAGACGAACTGGCCGGGATGATTGCCTCGGCAGGTGGGCCTGTGCGGATCTGCGGCGGCGGCACGCGCGGGTTGAGCGGCGCAGGCGAGGTTCTGCAGACCGGCGGGATGTCGGGCATCGTCTTGCACGAGCCGGGGGCGCTGACCCTGGTGGCGAAGGCTGGCACGCCGCTGGCAGAGGTGGAGGCGGTGCTTGAGGGCGCGGATCAACGCCTGCCGTTCGAGCCGATGGATGCGCGCGGCCTGCTTGAGAGCGAGGGCGTTCCGACCGTTGGCGGCATGGCAGCGGCCAATGTTTCGGGGCCGCGGCGCATTCAGGCGGGGGCCTGCCGGGATTACATGCTGGGCGTGCGGTTTGTCGATGGCGCGGGGCGCGTGGTGTCCAATGGCGGGCGGGTGATGAAGAATGTCACCGGCTATGACCTAGTGAAGCTAATGGCGGGCAGTTTCGGCACGCTCGGGGTGTTGACCGAGGTGGCGTTCAAGGTGCTGCCCAAGCCCGCCGCGCAGGCGATGCTGGTGCTTGAGGGGCTTTCGGTGGCCGAGGCGGTGGCGGCGATGTCGCGGGCGCTTGGCTCGGCGTTCGATGTGACCGGGGCGGCGCATGATCCGCTGGCCGGGCGGACCTTGCTGCGCATCGAGGGCTTCGAGGGCAGCGTTGACTATCGCGCCGAGCGGCTGCAGGCATTGCTGGCGGGGCGGATCGAGCGTGACGTAGTGGTGGTTGAAGAGGCTTGGCGCGGCATTCGTGACGTTGCGCCGTTTCATGGCCGCGCCGGCGATGTCTGGCGGATTTCGTGCAAGCCGTCGGATGCGCCCGAGGTGGCCGCGCGGCTGGGCGGCGATCTGCTGCTGGATTGGGGTGGCGGGCTGGTCTGGGCGTTGCTGCCCACCGGAACCGATGCCCGTGCAGCGCTGGCCGGGATCGGCGGCCATGCCACGCTGGTGCGCGGCGCCTCGCAACCACGTTTTGCGCCGCAACCGGAGGCCGTTGCGGCGATTGCCAAGGGGCTGCAGGCGCGGTTCGACCCGAGGGGCATTCTCAACCCCGGTCTCATGGCATGAGCGCTCCGGCCCTCGCGGTCTTTGTGACCTGTTTCGTGGCCGGGCCGCTGCTGTTTGCGCTGCTGCTGCAATACGGCAACTCGTTGCGCGTGCTTTTGTCATTGGCGCTGGCCACGGTGGCCAGCGTGGTGGCCGCGCTGCTGATGCAGGCTGGCGGCTGGATGCTGAGCGCACTGGCCATGCTGTGGCTGGCCTGGGTTCTGGCGTTGGCGCTGCTGGCGGTGACCACGCGGCGCAGGCTGGGCACGGCGCGGCAGCGCTGGACCATGATCATTGGCCTGCTGGCCACCACCCTTCCCTGGTTCGGGCTCGCCACCGCCCGCAGCCTTGTTCCCTGACCAGAGGTTCGCGACATGCAGACCACCTTTACCGACGCGCAACTGGCCGACCCCGGCACCGCCCGCGCCAACGAGATCCTGCGCGCTTGTGTGCATTGCGGCTTTTGCACTGCCACCTGCCCGACCTATCAGGTGCTCGGAGACGAGCTGGATTCGCCGCGGGGCCGGATCTACCTGATCAAGGACATGCTCGAGAATGATCGCGAGCCAGATGCGCGCACCGTCAAGCACATCGACCGCTGCCTGAGCTGTCTTGCCTGCATGACCACCTGCCCGTCGGGGGTGCATTACATGCATCTTGTCGACCACGCCCGCGCCTATATCGAAAAGCGCTACAAGCGGCCGTTTTCCGACCGGGCGCTGCGCTGGCTTCTGGCGCGGATCATCCCCTACCCCGGGCGGTTCCGGCTGGCGCTGCTGGGCGCCAAGGTCGCGCGGCCCCTTGCCCGGTTTCTGCCTGATCCGCGGCTGCGCGCCATGCTTGAAATGGCCCCCAAGCGCATCCCCCCGGTGTCGCGCAATGACGACCCGCAAAGCTTTGCACCCCAAACCGCGCCGAAGATGCGCGTTGCGCTGATGACCGGCTGTGCGCAAAAGGCGCTGAACACCGACATCAACGATGCCACCATCCGCCTGCTGCGCCGTTTGGGCTGCGAGGTGGTGGTGGCCAAGGGCGCGGGCTGTTGCGGCGCGCTGACCCATCACATGGGGCGCGAGGCCGAAAGCCACGCCTCTGCCGCCGCCAACATCCGCGCATGGATGGCCGAGAAGGCTGGCAAGGGGCTGGATGCCATCGTCATCAACACCTCGGGCTGCGGCACCACGGTCAAGGATTACGGTCATATGTTCCGCACCGAAGCGCTGGCGGAAGAGGCGGCGCAGGTCTCGGCGCTGGCCTGTGACATTTCGGAACTGCTGGCAAAGCTGATGCCAGAGGCCCCGGCGGCGCCCCGCAATCAGGCCCGCGACGAGATCGCCGGGATCAACATTGCCCCCGAGCGGCCGACAACGGGCGCCATCCGCGTCGCCTATCACGCCGCCTGTTCGCTTCAGCACGGGCAGAAGATCAAGGATCACCCCAAGGCGCTGCTGCGCGCCGCCGGGTTCGAGGTGGTCGAGCCCGCCGACAGCCACCTGTGCTGCGGCAGCGCCGGAACCTACAACCTGCTGCAACCCGAGATTTCGGGACAGCTCAAGGCGCGCAAGCTGCGCACGCTGGAGGCCAAGGCCCCCGACATCATCGCCGCTGGAAACATCGGCTGCATGATGCAGATCGGGTCGGGCACAGCCGTGCCGGTGGTGCATACGGTCGAGCTGCTCGACTGGGCGACGGGGGGGCCCAAGCCGCGCGCGCTTGTGAACGACTGACGCAGCCTTGCAACGCACCGCCGCAATTTCGCCATATCAGCCCACTATTCAAGCGCGCGATCGGGGGATTCCATGCGGCGACTTCTGTGCTTATTGCTGGCGGCGTGCCTGCCTGTGGCGGCATCCGCCGATGGCGGGCTGTTCTCGATGGGCAGCCGCGAGGACGGGCGCGCATGGGAGGCCGTTGGCCGACTAGAGCTGGCCAGCAAGGCATTCTGTACCGGTGCGCTGATCGCGCCGGATCTGGTGCTGACCGCCGCGCATTGCCTGTATGACGTGACAACCGGCGCGCCGGTGCCGGTGGACCAGATCCAGTTTCTGGCAGGCTGGCGCAGTGGGCGGGCCGCCGCCTATCGGCGGGTGCGCCGCGCCGTCGCCCATCCCGACTATGTGTACGACGCCAGCGAAAAGACCGAACGGGTGCGCCACGACCTTGCGCTGATCGAATTGCAGCTGCCGATCCGCAACACCACGATCACCCCGTTCGGGCTGGCCCCGGCCCCGTCGAAGGGCGCGGATCTCAGCGTTGTGTCCTATGCGCATGACCGCTCCGAAGCGCCGTCGCTGCAAGGTCTCTGTCAGGTGCTGGCAAAGGAGGCGCAGATGCTCGTGCTGTCCTGCCCTGTGGATTTCGGCAGTTCCGGCTCGCCGGTGTTCGCCTTTGTCGACGGCGAGCCGCGCATCGTGTCGGTGATCTCGGCCAAGGCACGGGCGTTGGGGCGCGAGGTGTCGCTTGGCACCGAGCTGTCCGGCTCTCTGAACGTCTTGTACGAGGAGCTGAGTCTTGATTCGGTGCGATTGTCGCTGGATGCAGGGGCGCGCCGGGAAACGGGGGCAAAATTCATAACGCCCTGAGATCTGTCGCGCTGATGCTGGCGCTTTCTGCCTCTGGCGCGCAGGCGCAGCAGGGCGCGGTGTTCGATGTGCTCGACAGTCGCGGCGCGCTGCTGGGCTGGGAAGGCGTCGGGCGGCTGGATCTTGGCGGCGGTTTTTGCAGCGGGGCGCTGATCTCGCCCGATACGGTGCTGACCGCGGCGCATTGCGTCTATGATACCGATACCGGCACACCGCGTGACAGCGCCCGCATGGTGTTTCGCGCGGGCTATCATCGCGGCCAGCAGATCGCCGCGCGGCGGGTTCTGCGCTGGGTGGTGCCAGACCGCTACGCTGCGCTTATGGCGGCCAAGGGCCGCGCGACCAGCGCCGAGGCCGTCGCGTCTGACGTGGCGCTGCTGCGACTAGACAGCCCGCTGTCGAGCGCCGAGGCCGACGCCTTTCGCATTCACGTTGCCGCAGATCCCGGAACACCGCTGTCGGTCGCCTCTTATGGCCGGGGCCGCGAAGAGGTGCTGTCGCGCCAGCGTGACTGCGCGCTGACGCGAGAGTATCAGGACGGCATTCTGGGATTTGACTGCGACGTGATCTTCGGCTCGTCCGGCGCGCCGGTGTTCGTGCGCGAAGACGGGCGGCTGCGCATCCTGTCGGTGGTCTCGTCGATCACCGGCAGCGGCGAGGCCTACGGGCCCAGCCTGCCCGCGCTGGTATCGGGCCTGTCGGCGCGACTGAGCCGGGATGGCAGCCGCCCTCCGGTCAGCGCCGGCGCCCGGCGGATCACTCTGGGCAGTGATCGGTCCGGCATGACAGCGCGTTTCGTGACGCCGTGACGCTAGCAGGGTCTTGAAACCCCGATTTCCCGTTCCCAGATTCGCCTGACCGGGGTGCCGATGATCGGGCCCCGGCTCACTCAGTCGCCTGTCCCTGAAGGGAAGGCGCATCACACCATGGTTTCGCTTTACGGAGGATACCCCATGCGTCATTTTGATTTCGCCCCGCTCTACCGCGCCACTGTCGGTTTCGATCAGATCGCCGACATGATGGACCGCACGCTTGCCAGCGACACACCGCAGCCGAGCTACCCGCCCTACAACATCGAGAAGACCGCCGAGGATGCGTGGCGGATCTCGATCGCCGTGGCGGGCTTTGCCGACAGCGACCTGTCGGTCGAGTTGAAGGAACAGCAGCTGGTGGTTTCGGCCCGCAAGGCCGAAGAAGATGAGGGCAAGACTTACCTGCATCGTGGCATCGCCACCCGCGCCTTTGAGCGCCGCTTCACCCTTGCCGACCATGTGCGTGTCACCGGTGCCGTACATGAGCACGGCATGCTGCACATCGACCTCAAGCGCGAGATCCCCGAAGCGCTGAAACCGCGCCGGATCGAGATCGCCCGAGCCTCTAGCCATCCGGCGATTGCGCAGGATGTGGTGGATGGCTCGTCGGTGAACTGAGCCATGCAGGTCTGAGAGTTGGAAAGCCCCGGCATTGGCCGGGGCTTTTTGCTATTTGTGAGGTCGGCCGGGGGCCAGCCCCCGGACCCCCGGGATATTTTCAGCCAGAAGAAGCCCGGGCGCGGCGCCTCTGTCAGCCGGTGTAGTCGGTCCAGGCCATGTCTTCGCCCTTGAGGCCGCCCTTGATGACACGGGTCGGCAGGCCGATGCGATCGAGCAGGGTGAAGAAGGGCTTGGGGTCGAGTTCTTCGACGTTCTTCATGGTCTTGGCGTCCCATTCGCCGGTCGCGACGAGCATGGCGGCGGCGACCGGCGGCACGCCGGCAGTGTAGGAGATGCCTTGGCTGCCGACTTCGGTGTAGGCATCCTTGTGGTCCGCAACGTTGTAGACGAAGAGCTCGATGTCCTTGCCGTCTTTGGTGCCTTTGACCAGATCGCCGATGCAGGTCTTGCCGGTGTAGTCGGGCGCGAGGCTGGCCGGGTCCGGCAGACAGGCCTTGACCAGCTTGAGCGGCACGACCTCTTGCCCTTCGGCGGTGGTGACCGGCTTTTCGGACAGCAGGCCGATGTTCTTCAGCACGGTGAAGACGTTGATATAGTGATCGCCAAAGCCCATCCAGAAGCGCACATCCGCCTGAGGGTAGTTGGTGGCGAGGCTGTGCACCTCGTCATGGCCGGATTGGTAGGCCTTGGACGGGCCGACGACGGGCAGATCCCATTCATGGCCCGACGCGAACATCGAGGTTTCCTTCCACTGCTGGTCTTCCCAGTAGTAGACCGTGCCGGTGAATTCGCGGAAGTTGATCTCGGGGTCGAAATTGGTGGCAAAATACTTGCCGTGGCTGCCGGCGTTGATATCGACGATGTCGATGCTTTTGACCTCGTCCATCTGGTCGATGGCAAAGCGCGCATAGGCATTGACCACGCCCGGGTCGAACCCGGCACCGAGGATCGCGGTCACGCCCTTTTCGGCGCAGCTCTCGCGGCGCTTCCATTCGTAATTGGCGTACCAGGGCGGGGTTTCGCAGATCTTTTCCGGCTCTTCATGGATGGCGGTGTCGATGTAGGCGGCGCCGGTGTCGATGCAGGCATCCAGCACGTGCATGTTCACAAAGGCAGTGCCAACGTTGATGACGATCTGGGCACCGGTGTCGCGGATCAGCTGCGCGACCTCCGGGATCTGGGTGGCATCGACCGCATAGGCGGTAAAGGCACAGTCATGACCCTTGGCGCGCACCGATGCGATGATGGCCTCGCATTTGGACTTGGTGCGACTGGCGATGTGCAGCTCGCCCAGCACATCGGCGTTCTGGGCGCATTTATGCGCGACCACTTGGGCGACGCCGCCGGCGCCGATGATGAGAACGTTCTTCTTCAAGTCAGAACCCCCTTGGATGATGAGGCGCCGTTTGCGGGCGCAGGCAGATCACGACAGGGCAGCCGCGAAATCGTCGTAGGTGAAAGCTTTCACAAGCCGTTCGGTCCCGTCCAGCTCGCGGATGGCGATGGATGGCATCTGCACCCCGTTGAACCAGTTTTTCTTGACCATGGTGTAGCCGGCGGCATCCTGGATGGAGAGCCGGTCGCCTGGCTGCAACGCCTTGGGAAAGCGGAATTCGCCGAAGATGTCGCCCGCAAGGCAGGATTTACCGCAGATCATCCACTCCTGTTCGCCATCCTCGAGCATCTTGGCGCTTTCGCGGTAGATGAGCAGGTCGAGCATATGCGCCTCGATCGAGCTGTCGACGATGGCAAGGTTCTTGCCGTTGTAAAGCGTGTCTAGAACGCTGACCTCAAGCGTGGTGGAGTTGGTGATCGCCGCCTCGCCGGGCTCGAGATAGACCTGCACCTCGTTTTCGCCTGCAAAGCGTTTCAGCCGCTCGGCCAGGGCGTCCAACGGATAATCCGCGCCGGTGAAATGGATGCCGCCGCCAAGGCTGATCCAGTCCATGCGACGGATCAGATGGCCAAAGCGCTGCTCGATCATGCCGAGCATCGCGTCGAAACGGGTGAAATCGGCATTCTCGCAATTGTTGTGGAACATGAACCCGCTGACAAGGTCGATGACAGGCTCGATATCCTCGGGTGTGTGTTCGCCAAGACGCGAGAACGGCCGTGCCGGGTCTGCAAGATCGAAGCCGGAGGTCGAAACACCGGGATTCACGCGCAGGCCGCGTATGTGATCACGGCTGATCTCTTCGAAACGTGCCAGTTGCTGGGCGGTGTTGAAGATGACCTTGTCGGAAGACGCCAGCACCTCGTTGATCTCATGGGGCGCCCAGGCAACGGAATAGGCATGGGTCTCGCCGGGGAATTTCTCGCGCCCCAGCTTGACCTCAAACAGCGAGGAGGAGGTGGTCCCGTCCATGTACTCGGCCATCATGTCGAAAACCGACCAGGTCGCAAAGCATTTCAACGCCAGCAGCGCCTTGGCACCGGACTGCTCGCGCAGCCGGGCGATCTTCTCCATGTTCGGAAGAAGTCGGGACTTGTCGATCAGGTAATAGGGCGTCTGCATGCGCGTCGGGCCTCGTTTGGGGTCGGGACGGGGATGCATCGTCCAGTCCGATGCAGGGACGCCATTTAGCGTGCCTGACCGCGTCCCGCAATGATCGACCGGAAAAAACGGACTTTGAAGTCTGAGGGGGGCCAGCCCCCCGCCTTCGGCTCCCCCCGGAGTTTATCTGGCAAGATGAAGGAGGGGCGCGGCGCTTTGCCTTCATCTTGCCAGAAAAACTCCCGCCGGAGGCAGGCCGGGCATTTTGGCCGGGTGGGGCATCCGGACTGGGCGGGCACCTTTCGGCCCCCGCCCCTTTTTCTCTAAAGATCAATTGTTCAGCTTGAAGGACCAGAAGAAGGTCTCACCGGAGCTGTCATCAACGCCATCGTTGTCGGTTGCGACGTAGACGGTGCCGTCATCCGTAATCGCCATGCCTTCGACCTTGTCGACGACGTAGCCGCCCCACGCTTTCAAATCAGGGATCAGATCGCGAACCTCTTGCTTGGACACCACAGGCAGGTCAGTGCCAAGCGCGGCGGGCTTGAGGTCGGCGACGGATACGCGGTAGATTTTCTTGGTCACTGCGGCCGCGCCAATCTGGTTGTCGCGCTCGACGATATAAACGTGGTCGCCATGGGCGGTGATTTCGGAGAGGCCTGTCCAACCCTTCTCCGGGGATGCCTTGGGATAGAGCACCGCGCCCCATTCTCCGGTGTCCGGGGAGTAGGACAGCAGCTTGACGTGATCCTTGGGATCGTCGCCCCATTCGCGCTGCATCGCCATCCACAGCGTGCCGTCGATCATCGTGATGCCTTCGAAACCGAAGCGCACCTCGTTTGCGAGCAACTCGGCGGGCAGGCCGATCTCGTCCGTGATCACGCCCTGGGCGTCCACGTGATACAGCGCATGCGGCACCAGCCGGTCCGAGCGGCCTTCGGAGGCGATCCAGAAGCCCCCCTGCCCGTCGGTTGTGATGCCTTCCATATCGAGCTTCTGCGCCGGATAGCCACCACGGCTGACGCGCAGCGCCTTGGTGATCCGTGCCGGGGTCTGCGACGGGTCGATGGTGAAGATCGTCGGCTGGAAGCCGTAGAAGCTGTCGTTGACCGCGTAGATCATGCCGTCATCGCCCGCGACCATGCCCGAGATCGCGCCCCAGCCGATCAGCTCGTCCGCGCCTTGCGAGGTCAGCGTCGGGTATTGCGCCGCGCCGTCCGTGTAGTCGTAGACCATGACATGGGAGCGCACGCCGCCGTCTTCCACAAGGTCTTCCTCGTTGGCGGTTGCCACTAGGCCCCGCGACGGGATCGCCACGATGCCTTCTGGCGCGATCCCAGAGGGCAGCATCTGTGTCAGCACCGGGGCTGCAGGATCGCTCACGTCGTAGACGCCGACCACCGAGCCGCGTTCAGACATCACGAACAGGTAGGGCGTGCCGTCGAAGGTCGCGAATTCCAGCCCTTCGGGTTCGGCGCCCTTGGCATCGGAACGCTTGTCCGGGTAATGACCGACCTCGATCACCGCCTTTTCGAAATCCGCGCCCGATTCATAGACCACGGTGCCGTCCTTGGCGAAGATCGTGAAACCGCGCGAGCCGCCATCCATGTCGCCTTCGTTGGCGGTGGCGAAATGGTCGTCATCGATCCACTGCACCGAATCCGGCTCGCGCAGGCGGCCCGGCTGGCTTTCGGTAAAGAGCAGCGCCGCGCGTTCATCGGTCGCGTCGATGCCTTCCAAATCCACTGCCCCGGCAGAGAAATGCGACAACACCTCGCCTGACTTCGTCAGCACCACGATGTGGTTGTTTTCCTGCATGGTCACGACGATTTCGCCCAGCCCGTTGACGTCGACGAATTCGGGTTCGGGGTCTTCGGGGGCGATCTCGGCGAGGCCGGTGACATCGGCCGTCACCATGCTGTCGCATTGCGCCATGCCACCGGCCACGTCGAAGATGGTGACATAGCCCGCTGGCATCTGCCCGACCCGGCCATCGCCGAGGTCTTCGTCACGCTCGTTTTCGATGGCGATCACGACAAAGCTGCCATCCTGCGAAAGCGCCACTGAATCCGGCTGCCCGCCAAGGTCGCATTCTCCGGCAAGCTCGCCCGACAACGCATCCAGCACCACCAGCTTGCCCGACGGATTGGTGAAGCTCTCCGAGGTGTTCACGCCGACAAATGCCGTGGTGCCGGCAATGGCGACCGAGGTCGGCTCGCCGCCCATGTCGATATTGCCCAGCGGCTTGGGCATGGCGGGATCGGTGATGTCGATGCGCCCGATCACCCCCAACGGGCTGTCGGTATAGACCAGCGTGTTGCCATCTTCGGTGGCGTAGATGATCTCGGCCGAGGTGACGCGGCCCCTGTCTTCGCCATCGGCCATGTTGTCCGGCGTGGCAAACGACGCGATGCGATTGAAGTTCATCTCGGCGGCGGCAGCCGACGCCGTCAGCGCGAGCGCAGAAGTCAGGCAGATCGTGCGCAGTGTCATGGGTATCCCCTATCCAAGTGTCCGCTGCAGCCATTGGACCCGGCGCGTAACGATCTCGCGACGGTTCCGTGACGGTCCGGCGACAGGTGCATTTTCACGCCGGATCGCCCCTGGATTGGCGCCGTGTCACACTGCCACCCTATTGCGGCCCGAACCGCCGTTCCGAAGACCGGCGTCAACGATTTCAACGTCACCATCGACAGCGGCGCGCCTGTTTGGGGCGGCCGGGCGGCAATCTGGGATTTGGGCCTCGGGCTTTTCGGGATTGCGGTGATCCGCCGCCGGGCGTGACAGGCAGGCGGGCGCCCTGCCCGCCCAGAAGCCTCGCCCGAGGCCTAGCCGAGCAGCCGGTCGGTGATCGCGCTATCCGGCGCCGCCAGCCCGTCAATGACGTTGAAGTGGTGGCGGCCTTCGTCGATCACCAGCCCGCAGCCCCAGGCCTGCGACAACCAGCGCGCCTGATCGATGAAGGCGGGGCGTTCGTCGCCGCCAACCCAGGCGGTGACCGGCACCATGGGCTGCGGCATCAAAACCGGGCTCTCCGCTTCGGCCTCGGCGGCATCCAGCCCCAGGGTCGCGTTCATGTCGGTCTGCAACAGCGGGCGCAGGTCGGACAGCGGCGAGATCGGCATCACATGCGCCAGCCGCCCGGCCACCGCGTCCGGCAACAGGCCGCCTGCCAGCATCCGCGCCACAAGATGGCCTCCGGCGCTGTGCCCGGCCAGTCGGATTGGGCCAGAGACCTCGACCGCCGCTGCGGTGATTGCGTCGGCGATCTGCCGGGTGATGTCGGAAATCCGGACCTGCGGGCAATGCTCGTAAGATGGCAGCGCCACCGCCCAGTCGCGCGCCACCGCGCCGCCGGCCAGATGGGTCCAGTCGGCCCGCCCGAATTTCATCCAGTAGCCGCCATGCACAAAGACCACCAGCCCCGCCGCAGAGCCTTTTGGCAGCACCAGATCGAACCGGTTGCGCCCGGCGGGGCCATAGGACAGCCCCTCGCGCAACCGCCCGCTCAGCGCCATTGCCTTGCGAAAGCAGGCCGCAGCCCCGGCCCAGCGCGGCGGGTAGTCCTCCGCCTGCGCAATGTAGCGTCCGTTGGCGTAGGAGTCGCTCAGATCCATGGTATTTCCCCGTGATGGCGCTAGACTTCTTCGAACACACCTGTTCTGCCCAGCGCAGAAATCAATTTCGAAGAGGATGCCATGCTCGACCAGACCGCAACCAATCTCCCTTCGCTGCTGGACGATCCCACTCTCTTGCAGACCAAAGCCTATGTGAACGGTGAATGGATCACTGGCGCGGACGGCGAATTCGACGTGACCAATCCGGCGCGCGGGGATGTCATCGCGCGAGTGGCGAATCTGTCGCGCGCGCAGATCGCCGGTGCCATCGACGGTGCCTATGCCGCGCAGAAACCCTGGGCCGCCCGCACCGCCAAAGAGCGCAGCCAGATCCTGCGCAAGTGGTTCGACCTGATCATGGCGAACCAGAAAGACCTTGCCACGATCCTGACCGCCGAGATGGGCAAACCGCTGGCAGAGGCCGCCGGAGAGATCGCCTACGGCGCGTCCTTCATCGAATTCTACGCCGAAGAAGCCAAGCGCATCTACGGCGAAACCATCCCCGGCCACCAGCCCGACAAGCGGATCATGGTGATGAAGCAGCCGATCGGGGTGGCAGCGTCGATCACGCCGTGGAACTTCCCCAACGCGATGATCACCCGCAAGGCCGCGCCCGCGCTGGCCGCCGGGTGCAGCTTTGTTGGGCGTCCTGCATCTGAGACGCCTCTGTCGGCGCTGGCGCTGGCCGTGCTGGCCGACCGCGCGGGCATTCCGGCGGGCGTGCTCAACATGCTGCCCTCGGACAGCGCCTCCGAAGTGGGCAAGGAATTCTGCGAGAACCCCAAGGTGCGCAAGCTGACCTTCACCGGCTCGACCGGCGTCGGGCGCATCCTGCTGGCCCAGGCCGCCGATCAGGTGAAGAAATGCTCGATGGAACTGGGCGGCAACGCGCCGTTCATCGTGTTCGACGATGCCGATCTGGATGCCGCGGTGCAGGGCGCGATCATGTGCAAGTTCCGCAACAACGGCCAGACCTGCGTCTGCGCCAACCGGATCTATGTGCAGGCCGGCGTCTATGACGCCTTCGCCGAAAAGCTCAAGGACGCCGTGTCGAAGATGAAGGTCGGCGACGGGCTGGAAGAGGGCACCGATCTTGGCCCACTGATCACCCCCAAGGCCATCGACAAGGTGCAGCAACACATCGCAGACGCAAAGGAAAAAGGCGCGAGCGTGATTCTTGGCGGCGGCGATGTGCTTCAGGGGACGGGCAATTTCATCGAACCGACCATCGTCACCGGGGCCACCCGCGAGATGCTGTTCTCGACCGATGAAACCTTCGGCCCGCTGGCACCGCTGTTCAAGTTCGAGACCGAAGAGGACGTGATCGAGCTGGCCAATGACACGATCTTCGGGCTTGCGTCGTATTTCTACGCCAAGGACCTGAGCCGCGTCTACAAGGTCGCGGAGGCGCTGGAATACGGCATCGTCGGCGTCAACACCGGCATCATCTCGACCGAAGGCGCGCCGTTCGGCGGCGTCAAGCAATCCGGCCTTGGCCGCGAAGGCTCCCACCACGGCATCGAGGATTACCTCGAGCTGAAATACGTCTGCCTGAGCGTGTGATGACAAACCCCGCGCCGGCTCCTTCGCCGCGCCCCACGCTCGATGCGTGGCTGAGCGCCGGCCAAACCGGCGCGGGCACCCCCTGGCTTTCGGCCCTGCAGGCCGAAAGCCTCGCCCGCTACGCGCTGATGCGCGGCTACGGCGTTCGGCTGATGGAAGCGTCAGCCCTGACCCTTCACGAACCCCCCCGCGATACTGATTGGGAAATCCTCGGCGCCGACGCCCCGGGAAGCAATTGGGAGGATCACCACAACCCCGCCTGCGCCTTCCGGCTTCTCGTCGATAAGCTGACCCTCGCGCGCCGCGCAGGTGCCCGGCTGCAATACAAGCTCTGGCTCGGCCGGGCCTGACAGCATCACCCGACTGCCCACTGCCGCGCCAGCTTCACTGCCGGATGCCTCCGGCGGGAGTTTATCTGGCAAGATGAAGTCAAGGCGCTGCGCCTTGGTTTCTTCTGGCCCAAAGTATCCCGGGGGGCCCGAAGGGCGGGGGCAGAGCCCCCTGCAACAAAAAGAGAAAGGCGCCACGACTCAAAAAAAGTTCTGCGGGTCGATATCGATCGCCATGCGCAGCTCGCCCTTCAGCCGGAACTGGGCGGCCCATGCCGTGAGCGCGGGTTGCAGCGCCGCGCCCTTTGGTGCTTTCACCAGAAGCCGGACCCGGTGGCGGCCACGTACTCTTGCGATTGGTGCAGGCGCGGGCCCATAGACCTGCGCGCCGACCCGGCGGAGCGGCCCATCCTGCCGCGCCAAGGCGTTGCCAAGGTCGAATGCCTCCTGTGCCTCGGTCGAAGACAGGATGATCCCGGCGAGCCTGCCGTATGGGGGCATTCCGGCGGCGCGGCGCTCTTCGGCTTCGGCTTTCCAGAAATCTTCCTCGTCGCCCGACAGGATCGCCCGGATCACCGGGTGTTCGGGCTGAAAGGTCTGCATCAGCGCCGTGCCGGGTTTTTCCGCCCGCCCGGCGCGCCCGGCCACCTGCCGCATCAGTTGGAACGTCCGCTCTGCCGCCCGCAGATCCGAGCCCTGTAGCCCGAGATCGCTGTCGATCACTCCGACAAGGGTCAGGTGGGGAAAGTTGTGCCCCTTGGCCACAAGCTGCGTGCCGATGATGATGTCAGCGCCGCCGCTGGCGATCTTTTCGATCTCGTCCTTCAGCGCCCGCGCCGAGGCGAACAGATCCGACGACAGCACCGCCAGCCGCGCCTCGGGGAACAGCTCGGCGGCTTCTTCGGCCAGCCGTTCGACACCGGGGCCGACGGCGGCCAGCTTGTCTTCGGCATGGCATTCGGGGCATTCCGAGGGCTTGGGGATGGTCTCGCCGCACTGGTGGCAGACCAGCCGCTGAAGGAAACGATGTTCGACCATGCGCGCGTCGCAATGGGGACATCCGATCTGGTGGCCGCAGGCCCGGCAGATCGTCACCGGGGCATAGCCGCGCCGGTTGATGAACAGCATCGCCTGCTCGCCTTTTTCCAGCCGCGCCCGCACCTGCGCCGCCAGCGCCGGCGACACCCAGCGATTTGAGGGCAGTTCTTGCCCGCGCATGTCGATCGCGCCCATCTCGGGCATCACCGACGCGCCAAAGCGCGACACCAGATCCAGCCGCCGGTACTTGCCCGCATCCGCGTTGGCCCAGCTTTCCAGCGACGGCGTCGCCGAGGCCAGCACCACTTGCCCCGCGCAGATCGAAGCACGCAGCACCGCCATGTCGCGGGCGTTGTACAAAGCGCCTTCTTCCTGTTTGTACGAGGTGTCATGTTCTTCATCGACGATGGTCAGCCCAAGATCGCGAAACGGCAGGAACAGCGCCGAGCGAGCGCCGACCACCAGCTGCGCGCCCCCCTGCGACACCTGTTTCCACACCCGCCGCCGTTCGGTCATGGTGACCCCGGAATGCCATTCCGCCGGGCGCGCACCAAAGCGTGCCTCGACCCGTGTCAGGAATTCCGCCGTCAGCGCGATTTCCGGCAGCAGGACCAGCGCCTGACGCCCCTTGCGCAGGCAGGCCGCCACCGCTTCAAGGTAGACCTCGGTCTTGCCAGAGCCGGTGACGCCTTTCAGCAAGGTGGTGCCATAGCGCCCCGAGGCGATCGCCTCGCGCAGCACCTGCGCCGCCGCCTCCTGATCGGCGGTGAGCGTCTTGCCGCCGCGTTCGGGGTCGAGCCGGGCAAAAGCCACATCGCGCGGGGCCTCTTCCTCGCGCACCGCACCTTGCTTCGCCAGCCCCTTGATCACCGATGACGTCACGCCCGCGGCCTCTGCCAGTTCGCCCAGCGTATAGGCCAGCCCGCCGATCTCGCGCAGCACCTCGAGCACGCGGCGGCGCGGATCGGTCATCCGGTCGGGTTCGACATCGCCAAGCCGATAGATCTTGCGCAGCGAGGGCGCCTCGGACAGCCCCGGCGCGCGGGTGGCAAGCCGCAGCATCGCTGGCATCGGCGTCAACGTGTAATCGCCCGCGCGCTGAAGGAACTCGCGCAGCTCGGCTTGCATCGGGGTCACGTCAAGCACCCGGATTACCGATCGCACCTTCGCGATATCGAAATCGCCCCGTCCCAGCCCCCAGACCACGCCCATGATCTTGCGCGGGCCAAGCGGCACCTCGACATAGGCGCCCTCGAAACAGCCGCCCGCAGGCGCCTTGTAATCCAGCGTCCGATCCAGCGGCTGGGTTGTCAGAACCGCGACGAGGCTGCCTTCTTCGAAGAACGAATCCATGGGGCCCTTTCCATCTGCGCACGTAAGGCAGCCCTTTCGGCCTGCCCCTGCATGGGGTATGACAGCAAAATCCGAATGCCAAGCTTGGCCGGGAGGGCCGCAGCGAATGAAATTCTTCGTAGACACCGCCAATGTCGATGACATCCGCGACCTGATCGCGCTGGGGCTGGTCGATGGTGTCACCACGAACCCCTCGCTGATCGCCAAATCCGGCCGCAACATCATCGAGGTCATCCGCGAGATCTGCGATCTGGTGCATGGCCCGGTGTCGGCCGAAGTCGTCGCCACAGATTACGAGACCATGCTCGAGGAAGGCCGCGTCCTTGCCGAGATCGCCCCGAACATCGCCATCAAGGTGCCGCTGACGTTGGACGGGCTGCGCGCCTGCAAGACCCTGACTTCCGAAGGGCGCATGGTCAACGTCACCCTGTGCTTTTCGGCCAATCAGGCGCTGCTGGCGGCCAAGGCGGGGGCGACGTTCATTTCGCCCTTCGTCGGGCGGCTGGACGATATCAACATCGACGGGCTCGAACTGATCGCCGACATCCGGCGGATCTATGACAATTACGGCTACGAGACGCAGATCCTTGCGGCCTCGATCCGTTCGGCCAACCACATGTCGGAGTGTGCCAAGATCGGGGCCGATGTGGCCACCGCGCCGCCTGCTGTCATCAAGGCGATGGCCAGCCATGTTCTGACCGACAAGGGCCTTACCGCCTTTCTGACGGATGCCGAGACCGCCGGCATCAAGATCGTCTGAGATGGGCTGGGGCAAGGGCACACCGCGATCCATCCGGCAGGTTGAATCGGGCCTCAGCCTGCTGGAAAAGCGCGCGCTGATCCTTGCCTATCAGACCTGTCAGCAGGAACTCTACCGCGCCTCGCCCGAAGATTTCGGCGAGGCATTCGACGACATGCTCGATGACGCCCTGTCCAGCGGCGACGAAGACGGGCTGCTGTCGCGCGGCGCGCGCGGCGTGATGATGGACCTGCGCGAAACCATCCGCGAGCTGCCAGAGGAATGGCCGCTGCTGCGCGACTGCCTCGCCGCTGCGCTGCCAGAACCGATGACCGGGCCGCTTTTCGCCTATCTCGAAGAAAGCTGCTGACGCCGCGCTTCCCGAACCGCTCACGAAATGTCATAGCTGTGTGATGACACCGCGGCTGACATCTGTGTTCGCCCTTGCCCTCGCCTTGCTGTTCAGCATGTCGAGCGTCGTGTCGTCGGCGATGATGGCCCCCGACCGCGCCACACTTCAGCTCGAAGCGCAGGCCTTGGCGCTTGGCCTTTCGGACATCGAGCTTTGCGGCGAGATGGCCCACGCCGAGCATCACTGCCCGCTCTGCCATGGCCTGCCAGAGGCGCCACGCCTTGCGCGGGCCGATGTCACCACGCTGCTGCGCGCGCATGACAGATGGCGGCGCGGCGACGATCTGTGGCGCGCCGCGCAGGCCCGCAACCCGAACCATTCCCCAAGAGCGCCCCCCGCGTCGGCCTGACTGCAACGCATCTGGCTCTTTTGTATATTGCCCGCCTCGAACCGGCGGGCCAATCGGAATGGATTCATGACCGAAAACACCCCTCGTGCGGCCACTGCCGCGCTCTATCGTGCTGTCTGGCGCTGGCATTTCATCGCGGGGCTGATCGTCCTGCCCTTTATGCTGATCCTCGCGATCACCGGCGGCATCTATCTTTTCAAGGACGAGATCAACGACGCCGCCCATGCGCCGCTGCGTTTTGTCGAAGCCGCGGGCAGCCCCCTTGCGCCCTCGCAGCTTGTCGCCTCGGCGCTGGGGGAACATCCCGGCACGCTCAAGGCCTATACGCCGCCCAGCGCCCCGGATCGCAGCGCCGAGGTCGACATTCTGGGCGAGGACGGGCTGCGCGATACGGTTTATGTCGATCCCTATAGCGGCGCGGTGCTGGGCACGCTGTGGGATGCCGGAGCCTCTGGCAGCCCGGCGATGTACGTCGTGCGCAAGCTGCATTCGCTGGAATATGTCGGCTGGCTCGGCAATTGGCTGATCGAGGCCGCCGCCGGTTGGATGGTGCTGCTGGTCGGCACCGGCATCTATCTGTGGTTGCCGCGCGGGCGCAATCTTGGCACCGTCACCGTCAAGGCAAAGCGGGGGCGGCCGCTGTGGCGCGACCTGCACGCGGTGACGGGGCTGTATGTCGGTGGCTTCATCGTGTTTCTCGCGATGACCGGGCTGCCGTGGTCCGCCGTCTGGGGGCCGAAATTCTACGACAGCGCCTATGCGCTGGGGCTGGGGATGCCCGATGGCTACTGGTCGAACAAGCCAGTCTCGACGGTGCCGGTCAAGGATGTGGTCGATCGCGCGCCGTGGATCATGGAAAACCAGCCGATGCCGCTGTCCGAAACCACCGCTGGCGTGCCTTTGGCATTGGACAGCGTGGTCGCGCGGGTCGAAGCCTTGGGGATCGTTCCGGGCTATTCGGTCAGCATGCCAAGCGGTGAGACCGGGGTGTTCACCGCCTCGGTCTATCCCGATGACATCACCTATGAACGGGTGATCCATCTGGATCAGTACAGCGGCGCGGTGCTGTACGACGCAGGGCTGGCCGATCTTGGCACGCTCGGGCGTTGGGCCGAATGGGGGATCAGCGTGCATATGGGGCAGGAATGGGGGCTGGTGAACCAGCTAGGGCTGCTGCTGGTCTGCCTTGCCATGGTCGGGCTGTGCGTGTCGGCGGCGACGATGTGGTGGAAACGCCGCCCCTCGGGCGCGCTTGGCGTGCCGCAAGTGCCCGCCGACTGGCGCATTCCGCGCGGCTTGCTGGTGATGGCGCTGGCGGCGGGGCTGTTCTTTCCGCTGGTCGGCCTGACGATGCTGCTGCTCGCGGCTGTCGAGATCGCGCTGGTATTCACCACGCGGCGCCGACAACCGGCCTGACATCTCTGGCGTCCGGGGCCTTCCCGGACGCCGTTTTCAGACGTTGGGTTCGCCCTGCAAGCCCAGCAGCTTGCGAAAGCCTGTCCAGTAGCCGGGCAGCTTCGGCGGCAAATGCATTCCGGCGATGGCCTCATCCGCCCAGCGCGGCATCTCGCGCGCGGCAAACTCACGGCCCCAGTCAAGATAGGCCTGCGCATGTTCCGGCCGCAGCCGACAGGCCGAGCCGACCAGCCCCACCAGCGTTTCGGGCGCGCTGTACCATTCATCCTGAATGCCGGTGACACGGGCGCGCATCAGCGGCCCGACCCAGCGCATCAGCCGCTTTTCCGAAAACAGCAGCAGCATCCGGCCCATCTCTTCGCGCGAATAGCCGATCAGCGGCGGGAAGGTGTCGTAAAAGATCGCCTCATCCTCCAGCACCGCGAAATTGCGAATTGAGGGGTGAAAGCCGATGCGAGGGGCAATCGCGTCGGCGGCATTCCAGAACCGGGCGATGACCTGCCCGGCGGCCTCCATCATCGCCAGCGTCGCCTCGCGACTTTCGCGCTGGATTCGGGGGCGCATCAGGGCGCTTTCGGGCAGGGCATTCTGCACGATGACGGGAAAGCGCCCCCCCGGCGCGTCGAGCAGGTGAAATTCCGTCTCGGGCAGCGGCACGCCGCATTGACGCAGCGCGGCGACATAATCGTCATGCGCCTGTGCCAGCCGGTCCAGCGCGGCGGCGTCGGGCAGGCCGCGATAGACCTTGATCACCTTGTCGGAAAACGGCCCCGAGGCGGGGCGGAACGGCGCGCAGAAATATCCAAGGCGCGAAATCGGCTGGCCCTGTGCCACCTCATGCAGGCGGATGGTTTCGGCAAGTTGGGTCAGATCGGTCATCACGGGCACTCCTTGTCGGCCCGGTCTACCCGTTTGCAAGGATCTGTGCCACCTCTGTAGACAGCGCTTCGACCTCGTCACGGGCGGGGGTCTTGCGGCCCTCGGCGGCGCTGAGCCCATGGCCGAACGCCTCGGCATAGCCGACGCGGTTGGCGAATTGCGCGGTGGCGATACGGGCGTGCATCTTTTGCGCCGCCTCGGTGATCTCGGCCGACAGGCGCGTGCCGGGGCGGGTGCGGTTGAGCACCATCAGCGCCTCGCGGCTTTCGCGATGGGCCAGATCCAGCACGCTTTCCGTCGCCCACAGGTCGAGATGGCTCATCGACACCGGCACGATCACCAGATTGGCGATGCGCAGCGCCGGGCGCAGATCGCTGTCGGCCTTGGGCGGCGTGTCGATGATCACCAGATCATAGCGATCGGCCAGCTTGCGGCATTCATAGGTGATCCCCCATGCCGAGGAGGTGGCGAATTCCATGCCCTCGACCTCTTCGGGGGCCAGTTCGAGCCGGGTCATGAACCAGCGCCCAAGGCTGCCCTGAGGATCGGTGTCGATCAGCGCCACCGTCTTGCCCAACCGGCGCATTCCGACGGCGAGGTTGGCAGACAGCGTGGTCTTGCCCGACCCGCCCTTTTGCTGCGCCACCGTGATTACCGAACCCGCCATACCTGCCCCCTACCCTATTTTCATCCGCAGCATAAGCCTTCCGCTGCGCCCGTCCAGTGGGCTTGGCATAAGATTTAACGTGACGTTAACCAAGGTGAACGCATGATGGTGAGGCGTGACAAGGGTCGGGCAATGCGAAATCGGGTGACATGGATGCTGGCACTGCTGGCCGGCCTGTGTGCGGCCCCCGGCGGCAGCGTGCAGGCCGGGGCATGGCCGCGTGAAAAGGGCACGTGGTTCGCCAGTGGCCTGGTGCGGCTGTCGTGGCCGCAAGACCGCGAAACATGGGTGTCTGCCGCGCCGAGCGATCGCTACAGCTCTGTCTATGTCGAATACGGGCCGAGCGAAAAGATCACGCTGGGGCTCGACATCGGCCGCCCGCTTTATGGAACCGGCAAGGACATCGCCTTTCTGCGCTATCCGCTGCGCGCCGATGATCGGCCACTGAAGATCGCCGCCGAGCTGGGCTTTGGCCGGATCGAAGGGCAGACCGTGCTGCGCCCCGGCTTGATGCTGGGCTATGGCTGGAAACATGGCTGGCTGGCGGCGGACGCACTGGCCGAGATCCCGGTGCAGACCCGCGCGCCGGATTTCAAGCTGGATATGACCTTTGGCCTCAACCTTCCAAAGGATTTCAAGGTGATGGCGCAGCTTCAGACCGGCAAGCCCTACCTGCGCGCGCCCGATGCCAAGATCGAAGCCTCGCTTGTGGTGCCGATCTATCGCAGCCTGTCAGCGCAGCTGGGCGGCAGCTGGGGGCTCATCGAAGACGAAACCATGGGCCTGACCTTTGGCCTATGGAACGAATTCTAGCAGCTTTGTCTGTCAGCTGCGTCGGCAGGGAAATGGCCGCTCGCAATTCAGTCACCAAGACAGGCCGCCGCGGGGTGCCCCGCAACGGCCCGATGCCCATCCTTTATTCGTTGTCGCGGGCCCGCTGCTTGCCTTCCTCGATGGCGGCGCGCATCCGCCGGTCCAGCGTCTTTTGCTTGGACGGCGTGTAGAACTTCAGCCCGAACATGTCCTTGACGTAGAACGTGTCCACCACCTGTTCACCATACGTCGCGATCACCGCCGAGGCGATGTAGACATTGCTTTCCGACAGGGTGCGCGTCAGGTCGTACAAAAGCCCCGGACGGTCACGGGTGTCGACCTCGATGATGGTGTAGATTTCCGACCCCTCGTTGTCGAAAGTGATCGAGGTCGGCACCGAGAACGCCCGCTCGCGCTTCTTGAACTTCAGCTTGGCATGGATCGCCTCGCGCGGCTTGACCTCACCCTTCAGGGTTTTGCCGATCATGTCGCGCAGGCGCGGCAGGCGGCTTTGCTCGAAGGGCGAGCCATCCATGTCCTGAATCCAGAACGCCGCCGTCGCGTAGCCATCCTTGGAGGTAAAGGTCCGCGCATCGACCACATTCGCCCCGACCAGCGACAACGCCCCCGCAAGCCGCGAGAAGATGCCCGGGTGGTCCGCAAGCGCAAAGCACACGCGCGTGGCGTCGCGATCATCGTCGGGGTGGATGTCGATGCGGATCTCGTCATTACTGATGTTCTTC
Organism: Salipiger sp. 1_MG-2023; assembly: GCF_030547555.1. Classification (NCBI taxonomy): domain Bacteria; kingdom Pseudomonadati; phylum Pseudomonadota; class Alphaproteobacteria; order Rhodobacterales; family Roseobacteraceae; genus Salipiger; species Salipiger sp. 1_MG-2023. The sequence continues at coordinate 111,690 of NZ_JAUOQN010000006.1, forward strand.
AGCAGCCCGGCAAAGACCACATGGGCGGTGACATGCAGCCCCTGCCAATAGGGGTCGTAATGGCGCGCGGTTTCGGCGCGCAGATCCTTCTGATCCCAGCCATCCAGCGCCTCGCGCAGCGCCTTCTTGGCCTCGGCGCCACGATTTTCGCGGTTCAGCGCCTCGAGACCGTCTTCCAGAGCCCGCCGGGTCTGGCGGTAGAGCGCTCTGAGTAAAGTGGCTTTCCAGTTGTTCCACGTGCCCGGACCAACGCCGCGAATGTCGCAGACCGTCAGCACGGTCAGCAGGTCGAGCCGCTCGCGGGTCTGCACCGCCTTGGCGAAATCGCGCACCGTGCGGGGATCGGCGATGTCGCGTTTCTGCGCCATGTCCGACATCAGCAGGTGATAGCGGATCAGCCATTCCACCGTGGCGCATTCGGGCTTGGTCAGCCCCAGCCGCGGCGCCACCTTGCGTGAGATCAGCGCGCCGAGCGCCGAGTGATCCTCGTCGCGGCCCTTGCCGATGTCATGCAGCATCAGCGCGATGTACAGAACCTTGCGGTTCACCCCTTCGCGCAGGATCGTCGAGGCGACGGGCAGTTCCTCGACCAGATCGCCATGTTCGATCGAGCTGAGCGTGGCGATGCACTGGATGGTATGCTCGTCGACCGTATAGGCGTGATACATGTTGAACTGCATCATCGCCACGATGGGTTCGAATTCGGGGATGAAGGTGCCGAGCACGCCAAGCTCGTTCATCCGCCGCAGTGAGCGTTCGGGATTGCCGTGCTTGAGCAGCAGGTCGATGAAGATGCGCCGCGCTTCCTTGTTGTTGCGCATGTCGTCGTCGATCAGGTGCAGGTTGGCCTTGATCAGGCGCATGGCATCGGGGTGCAGCAACAGACCGGTGCGCAGCCCTTCTTCGAAGATCCGCAGCATGTTCAGCTTGTCGGACATGAAGGCGGTGGGATCGGTCAGCGCAAGGCGGTTGTGCACGATGTGATAGCCCTCGCGCACCTTGGGCGGGCGCTTGAACATGCGCTGCAGCAGCGGGGCGTCTTTCTGGTGCTCGGCCTCGAGCGCCGTCAGGAAGATGCGGGTCAGATCGCCGACCGCCGTGGCATGGCGGAAATAATCCTGCATGAACCATTCCACCGCGCGGCGCCCGCCCCGGTCGGAATAGCCCATGGCCTCGGCCACCTCGACCTGCATGTCAAAGGTCAGCTGCTCGACCGCACGGCCCGAACACAGGTGCAGATGGCAGCGTGTCGCCCAGAGGAATTCCTCGGCGCGCATGAAGGTGGTGTATTCCTCGCGCCGGAAGACACCGAGATTGACCAGCGTCTGCACGTCGTCGGTATGATGGATGTACTTGGTGATCCAGTACAGCGATTGCAGATCGCGCAGGCCGCCCTTGCCTTCCTTGACGTTGGGCTCGACCACGTAGCGCAGGCCCTGCTTCTTGAGCCGCTGCGCGCGCTCTGCGAGCTTGGCGTTGACAAAGGCCCGCTCGGAACCCTTGAACAACTCGTTCTGCAGGCGGGATTCCAGTTTGCGGGCCAGCGGTTCGTGGCCGGTCACGAAGCGGGTTTCCAGCATGGCGGTGCGGATGGTGTAATCTTCAGCGCCAAGCCGCAGGCAATCCTTGATGGTGCGCGAGGCGTGACCGACCTTCAGCTTGAGATCCCAGAAGATGTAGAGCATCGACTCGATGACGCTCTCGGCCCAGGCGGTGATCTTGTTCGGCGTCAGGAACAGCAGATCGACATCGGAAAACGGCGCCATTTCGCCGCGCCCGTAGCCGCCGACCGCCAGCACCGTCAGCTTTTCGCCCGCCGGCTTGCCGCCCTTGGGATGCAGGCGCGTCGTGGCCAGTTCAAACACCAGCCGCACGACGCAATCGGTCAGCCAAGCATAGGCTTCGGTGGTCGGAAAGGCGGCATGGGGGCGCTTGGCAAAACCGGCGGCGATGGCATCGCGCCCGTCCTTGCCGGCCTGAGACAGGATGCGCACGGCGGCGGCGCGCATGCTCGTTTCGGTTGCGTCGTCATCGGCGGCGGCAAGAAGCGCGGCGCGGATGGTCGGCAGATCGAAGATCTCCGATGCCGGAACGACGAGGTCTTCCGGCATCGGGTAAAGCATCTGGTCGTCAGAAGCCTGCGCCGGAGAAGCTTGCGGGGGCAGGGTCAAGGATCACCATCTGGTTGTTGCGCACGGTTGCGACGGCAAGGCCACGCTGGTTGGTGCCGTCGGGTCTCAGGCGGAATACACCGCCCGTGCCTTGGAAACCAGCGCTTTGCGTCAGTGCGCCCGCGGTCAGGGCGTCGCTGCGCCCCTGTTCGAGCAGCGCACCGATGGCGGCAATGCCGTCAAAGGCAAGCCCCGCCAGCGGGTGCGGAGCGCTGCCGTAACGGGCGGCGTAGCGCTGGGTAAAGCTGGTCTGCATCGACTGGTTGGGCAGGGTGAACCACGCCCCCTGTGCACCGGGCATGCTGAACAGCTCGGGCTTCACATCCCAGCGGGTCAGGCCGATATACTGCACCTCGGACGGCGAGACGCCGTTTTCCGGCATGATCTGCAGCAGCACCGGCATTGCGGCGTTGGTCGCATCGGTGGTGACAAAGACGGAATCGGCGCCGGTATCTGCGACGATGCTGCCCATCGACTGGGCGGTCCCGGTGACGCCGTCAAGGGTCAGCGGATAGGTCTGCGACGCGGCGACACGCACACCGTTGCGCGCGGCGGCCTGTTCGACGGCGATTTTGCCGAACTGCCCAGGCACGTCGTCCGAACTGACGATCGCGACGCTGCTGCGGCCCTGCCGCTTGGCATAAGCCATCAGGCGGTCGGCGGTGTTCTCGAATGTCGGCCCGAGGATGTACAGGTTGCCCCCGGCGATCGACGCGTTGTTCGAGAAGGACAGAACGTTGACCCCCTCGTCGGCAACCATCTTGCTGGCCTCGACGGCGACCTCGCCGCGCAGCGGTCCAAGGATGATGCGGGCACCCTCGTCGACGGCGCGCTGCGCCTGTGCGCCCGCAGCGGCCGGAGACCCAGCGGTGTCATAGACCGCAAGCTCGATATTGCTGTCGCCAAGGTCCGCGATGGCAAGCCGCGCGGCGTTTTCAAGGTCGCGGGCGATGCTCGCCGCGCCCGGATCGCTCTGCGGAACCAGCAATGCGACGCGCACCGGAGCACCCGGATCGACGCTTGGACCCGAGGCGCTGCCGCCGGTATTTGTCATGACCGGCATGTCGCAGGCGGCGAGCAATGTGGCTGTCGTTGCAAGCGCAGTGATTCGGAGCGCCTTGCGGGCGCGGGTCAAAACGGCGAACATGCTGGAAACTCCCTCGATGGCTGGCGCGGTTACACATCCGCGCGACGTTACCCGGGAAGATAACCCGCAAAGCAGAGGGGTCCAGATATGAATGTCGAAAAGGGCGAATTGACGCCGGGTCTCTATCTTGTCGCGGTGCCGATCGGCAACGCCCGCGACATCACGCTGCGCGCGCTCGACGTGCTGCGCAACGCCGACCTGCTGGCGGCCGAGGACACCCGAAGCCTGCGCAGACTTATGGAAATACACGGTATTCCACTTCGGGATCGGTCTTGCCTGCCCTATCACGATCACAATGGCGACCGGATGCGCCCGAAACTGCTCGCGGCGCTCGCGGCCGGGCAGTCCGTCGCCTATGCCTCCGAAGCGGGCACGCCGATGATCTCGGATCCGGGATTCGATCTGGCACGGGCGGCGCGCGCCGAAGGCATAGCGGTGACCACCGCTCCGGGCGTGTCGGCCGTGGTCACCGCGCTCACGCTTGCCGGACAGCCGACAGACCGGTTCTTCTTTGCAGGATTCCTGCCAAACAGCGGCGGCGCCCGGCGAAAAGGGCTGGAATCCCTGCGCGACATCGAGGCGACGCTGGTCTTCTACGAATCGCCCAAACGCCTTGGTGCGATGCTGGCGGACGCCGCTGCCAAACTGGGAGCAGAGCGCCCCGCAACGGTTTGCAGGGAGCTGACCAAACGTTTTGAAGAGGCCCGTGAAGGCAGCCTGGCCGAGTTGGCGGCGTATTACGACGAACACCCGCCAAAAGGCGAGATCGTGGTCCTGATCGGCAAAGGGAGTTCGGAGAAAATTAGTGAAACTGATATAGACGAGTCCCTGAATGATGCGCTGAAAACGATGTCGGTGCGGGATGCCGCCGATGCCGTCTCCGGGATGCTCGGGCTGAAGCGCCGACCGGTCTATCAACGCGCGATGGCACTGGCAAAGGAACGCGGCGACGGCTGACGCACCCCGCCGATCAATAGGACCGACGCATGACGACGCAACTGGCTTTCGACTTCACTGCGCCAGACCCCGCCGCTGGGCCGATTCTGCCGCATGAGGGCGGTCGCCGGACCCGGGTTCATCGCGGAACCACCGGATATCACGCAGGTGTATCGGCGGAACTGCGGGTGGCACAGGATTACGAACGCAGGGGCTATACGGTGCTGCGCAGACGCTGGCGTGGTCTTGGGGGCGAAATCGATCTGATCATTGCCGATGGGGATGCCGTCATCTTTGTCGAGGTCAAGAAAAGCCGCTCCTTCGACAGGGCGCTGGAGCGGCTGTCACGCCGCCAGATCCTGCGCCTGTTCTCGGCCGCCGAAGAATTTGTTGGCACACTGCCGGGCGGATCCCTCACCGAAATGCGCTTTGACGTTGCCTTGATGGACGAGCGCGGCATGATCCGCATCATGGAAGGCGCACTGATGCTGTAGCCTGCGCCGGGGACGGGCATTGCCTCGCGCCGGGCTCTGCGCCATGTATGGCCAGAGCCAGCTTGGGAGTCCTCATGAAGATCGCTTTCCAGATGGACCCGATTGGTCCCATCGACATCGACGCAGACAGCACGTTTCGACTCGCTGAAGAGGCGCAGGCCCGCGGCCATGCGCTGTTTTACTACACGCCGGATCACCTGTCGTTTCAGGACGGGCGCATCATGGCACGTGGCCAGTCGCTGAGCGTTCAGCGCGTCAAGGGCGCGCATGCCACGCTGGGAGAAATGCAGGAGGTCGACCTGTCGGATTTCGACGTCGTGTGGCTGCGTCAGGATCCGCCCTTCGACATGCATTACATCACCACAACGCATCTGCTCGAGCGACTCGCACCAAGCACATTGGTGATGAACGACCCGTTCTGGGTCCGCAATTCGCCCGAAAAACTACTGGTTCTGAATTTTCCCGACCTGACGCCGCCGACGGCGATCGCGCGGGATCTCGCGACGATTCGGGCTTTCAAGGAAAAGCACGGCGATATCATTCTCAAGCCGCTTTACGGCAATGGCGGTGCTGGGGTGTTCCGCCTTGATCAGAACGATCGCAACCTCAGCTCGCTCTATGAGCTGTTCACCGGTTTCTCGCGTGAGCCGCTGATCGTGCAGAAATACCTGCCCGCCGTCACCAAAGGCGACAAGCGGGTGATCCTTGTCGATGGCGAGCCGGTCGGTGCCATCAACCGTGTGCCCGCCGCTGGCGAGGTGCGCTCGAACATGCATGTCGGTGGGCGCCCCGAAAAGGTTGCGCTGACAGATCGAGATCTCGAAATCTGCGCCAAGATCGGCCCGGTCTTGCGTGAAAAAGGTCAGGTCTTTGTCGGCATCGACGTTATCGGCGACTGGCTGACCGAAATCAACGTGACCTCGCCCACCGGCATTCAGGAACTCGAGCGGTTCGACGGTGTCAATGTCGCCGAGAAGATCTGGCAGGCGGTCGAAGCCCGGCGCGGATGAGCTTGCGGCTCGCCGCGCTGAACGGCGGGCTTCGGCTATTTTCGAAGCCCGCGCTGCGGCGAACCGCCAGTGCCGAACAGGCGGCGCGTGATCTGGAGCGCATAGCGCCCCTGCTGCCTCGGCCTGCATTCCTGCGCCGGATCGAGCGGCCCGGAGGGCTGCACTGGGTTTCCGCCGGGCCCTGCGCAATGCACCGGGTCATCCTGCATTTCCATGGTGGCGGCTTCATCACCGGCAGCCCCGCCACCCATCAGGGCATGATCGCGCGCTTGTCGCAGCTCTCGGGGATCGAGGTCTGCGCCCCAGATTATCCGCTTGCCCAGCGCGCACCGTTTCCAGCGGCGTTCGATGCGGCCTGCGCCGCCTGGCAGGCGCTTCTGGCGCTTGGGTATCACCCCGGGCAGATCGTTCTATCGGGCGATTCGGCCGGCGGCGGGCTGGCGCTTGCGCTGTTGTCGCGCTGCTGCATGGACGGGCAGCCACCTGCTGGCGCGGTAGCCTTTTCCCCATGGACCGATCTTGCGATGACGGGAGAAAGCCTGTCGCGCAACGCCCGCTACGACTCTTTTCTGCCGGTGAGCCGGATGTCTGATCTGGTGGCCTTGATCCTTGGCGGGGCCGATCCGCGTGATCCGCGGATCTCGCCGCTTTACGCCCGCTTCCCCGCCTGCCCGCCGGTGATGATCTTTCATTCGCAGACCGAGATACTGGCCGATGACGCAACGCGTATGGCGGACCGCCTGCACGAAATGGGCGCGCGGGTCGCCCTGCGCAACCATCCCTGCGCGCCGCATGCCTGGCCCGTCTTCGATGGCTGGATTCCCGAGGCTCGACAGTCCCTGCGCGAGGCCGCGCAATTCGTTCAGGCTTGCCTCGACGAGATCAACCGGTAGCCCAGCGCCTCGGCAAGATGGGGGCGTTGGATAGCGCCCGAGCCGCCAAGATCGGCGATGGTGCGCGCCACCCGCAAGATGCGATGGTAGCCGCGCGCCGTCAGGCCAAAGCTATCGGCGGCCTTCAGCAACAAGGCGCGGCAATCTGTGTCCAGCCGGGTGATCTCGTCCAGCAGCGCGCCTTCGGCGTCGGCATTGGTGCGCACGCCGGGGTGCGCGGCGAAGCGTTCCGACTGGATGTCGCGCGCCTCGGCGACGCGGGCAGCAACATCGGCGGAGCTGTCGCCGGATGGCGGCAGGTCGAGATCCATGAACGCGACGGGCGGCACTTCGATGCGCAAATCGAAACGATCCATCAACGGGCCGGAGATCCGCGCCATGTAATCGTCGCCGCAGCCCGGCGCGCGCGAACAGGCGCGGCCCGGATCGCTCAGATAGCCGCATTTGCAGGGGTTCGCGGCCGCCACCAGCATGAAGCGGCAGGGATAGGCCAAATGGGCATTGGCACGCGACACCATCACCTGCCCGGTTTCAAGCGGCTGGCGCAGGGTTTCCAGCACGGTGCGCTGAAATTCAGGCAGCTCGTCAAGAAACAGCACGCCATTGTGGGCAAGGCTTGCCTCGCCGGGCTTTGCCCCGCGCCCGCCGCCGATGATCGCCGCCATCGAGGCAGTGTGATGCGGATCGCGATAGGGCCGGCTGCGCGAGATGCCGCCTTCGGTCAGTAGCCCGGCGACCGAGTGAATCATCGAAGTTTCAAGCGCTTCCTGCGGGCTGAGCGGCGGCAGAAGCCCCGGCAGCCGCGCCGCAAGCATCGACTTGCCCGATCCAGGCGTGCCGACGAACAGCAGGTGGTGACGCCCCGCCGCCGCGATTTCCAGCGCGCGCTTGGCGCGTTCCTGCCCTTTGACATCGCGCAGATCGCGGGACTGCGCCGCGCGCGACAGCTCGCCCGGCGAGGCAGGCCGGATCGGGGCCTGCCCCGAGAAATGCCGCACCAGATCGCCAAGGCTGCGCGCGCCGATCACGGTGCAGCTGCCGACCCACGCCGCTTCGGGGCCGGACCCGTGCGGGCAGACCAGCACGCGATCCGCCTCGGCCGCGGTCATCGCGGCGGGCAGCGCGCCGGGAACCGGCACCAACGTGCCATCCAGCGACAGCTCGCCCAGTGCCATCACCCCGCCGACCACATCGCGCGGCAGGATATCAAGCGCGGCAAGCAGGCTCAGCGCGATGGGCAGGTCGAAATGCGAACCTTCCTTGGGCATGTCGGCGGGCGACAGGTTCACGGTGATGCGCTTGGACGGCAGCGCGATGCCCATCGCGGTCAACGCCGAGCGCACCCGCTCGCGCGCTTCGGATACTGCCTTGTCGGGCAGCCCGACGATGGCAAAGGCCGGCACGCCGATGGTCACGGCGCATTGCACCTCGACCGGCAGGGCCTCGACCCCTTCGAATGCCACCGTATAAGATTGTGCGACCATGCCCTTGCTCTCCGCCGTCCTTGGCACCGTGACCGGAGCGTGGTTAGCGAAAGGTTAATGGCCGCATAAAAAGTTAATGCGGAAACAAGGTGTCGCGTCAGAGCAGCGCGGCAAAGGCAGGCCAGGCCGCCGGGTCCGCGACGGTCTTGTCCCGGCAGAAGGCATTGCAGAAGCCAAAGACCCGGCCCTCGGTTTCAAGCAGATGCGTGACCGGCGCGCCCGAATAGGGGCAAAGGTCGTTTTCCGAAGTGCCACTTTCGATGGCGCGCGCAGGCAGCGGGGCCGGGCCGGGCCAGACACCTTTGGCCCATGGCCGTTCATAGCGCGCCAGATGCTCGCCGCGCGCGATGCCCATCGCCCGCCATCGCCGAAACGCCGGGTCCGCAAGATGGGCGGCGACATAGGCGCGTGCGGTGTCGCCCACGGGCAGCGCATGGCCCGCGATGCGCGCGGCGACGGGGGCGTAGAACGCATCGACAGCGCCGTATTTGCCAAACAGCCAAGGGCCGTCGCCACCATGACGCTTGCGCGCCAACGCCCATAGGGTTTCAATCCGCGCAACATCAGCCAGCACCGCCTCGGAAGGGCGAACATCGCGATAGGCCGCCTGCAGGTTCATCGGGCATTCCGCCCGCAAGGCCCCAAAGCTTGCATGCATCTCGGCGCAGATCGAGCGCGCCATGGCCCTTGCCGCGGGATCAGATGGCCAATGGCCCGCCAAAGGGTGCCGCGTCGCCAGTTCTTCGGCGATGGCAAGGCTGTCCCAGATCACCGCCCCATCTTCGGTTTGCAGGCAGGGTACGGTGCGGCCCGGCGCGATCTGCGGCAACTGCTCTGCCACCGCGCCATCGTCAAAGCTGATGCGGGTGATGACAAACGGCAGATCGAAGCGCTCCATCAACAGCCAGCCGCGCATGGACCAGCTGGAATAGGTGTAGTCTCCGAGAAACAGGCGATCGGACATGGACAACTCCGCAAGGCGATTTACCTTATGATTGCTGACACATCGCAGGGTCCTGACAAAGCGCATTTCCGTGCCGCCATGGATCACGAATGCTGATGGATCAGCCGGCAAAATCCCGCCGGGCGCCGCCCCCGTCCCCGCGATTATCCGCAAACGCGGAAAAAATTTTGCGCCGGGGCGAAACTTGTCGCAGGTTTGGTGCGTTCATGGTCGTACAATCACGCACGCGAGACGGGCAAACCCCGTCCGGCATCCGACGGGGGATATGCGCATGACACCTGTGACCTTCAACGATCAGACATTGTCGCGACGCGCCATGAAAGCCGAGCTTCTTGACGCCGAAACCGAGCTGAAACTTGCTTATGCCTGGCGCGACCAGCGCGACGAGGCCGCCCTGCACCGGCTGATCACTGCCTATATGCGTCTAGCTATTTCAATGGCTTCAAAGTTCAAGCGCTACGGCGCTCCGATGGGCGATCTGATTCAGGAAGCCGGTCTTGGCCTGATGAAGGCCGCCGACAAGTTCGACCCTGATCGCGGCGTTCGCTTTTCGACCTATGCGGTGTGGTGGATCAAGGCGAGCATTCAGGATTACGTGATGCGCAACTGGTCGATGGTGCGCACCGGCTCGACCTCGTCGCAAAAGTCGCTGTTCTTCAACATGCGCCGGGTGCAGGCGCGTCTGGAGCGCGAAGCGCAGGCCGAAGGTCGCACGCTGGAGCGCCACATGCTGCACGCCGCCATCGCCACGGAAATCGGCGTGCCGCTGCATGATGTCGAAATGATGGACGGGCGGCTTGCCGGCTCTGATTTCTCGCTCAACGCCACCCAGTCCAGCGACGAGGACGGGCGCGAATGGATCGACACGTTGGAAGACGATGGCGAGCAAGGCTCGGAGCAGGTCGAATTCGATCTCGACAACGCCCAGCTGCGCGAATGGCTGGTGGTGGCGATGTCCTCGCTGAACGAGCGCGAGCGCTTTATCGTGCGTGAGCGCAAACTGCGCGACGACAGCCGGACGCTGGAAAGTCTCGGGCAGGAACTTGGGCTGTCGAAAGAGCGGGTGCGCCAGCTTGAGGCCGCGGCCTTCGGCAAGATGCGCAAGTCGCTTGAAGCGCAGAGCCGTGAGGTGCAACACTTCCTCGCATGATGCGTATCCTTCTGACCCTGTGCGCGGGCCTTGCCGCTTCGACCGCGTTTGCGGATGATGGCGATCTCTATGCTGCCGAGGTGGTGTTCCTTGGCGAAGCGCATGACAATCCGGGCCACCACGCCCGGCAGGCCGCGCTGGTGGCCGAGCTTGATCCAACGGCGCTGGTCTTCGAGATGCTGAGCCGCGAGCAGGCGACGCAGGTCCGCGCCGAGGATCGCGCGGATCAGGCGCGGCTCGAGGCGCTGTTGGGCTGGGAAGCCAGCGGCTGGCCGGATTTCTCGATGTACTACCCGATCTTCGAGGCCGCCCCAGAGGCGGCGATCTATGGCGCGGCGCTGCCCCGGGACGAGGCGCGCGAGGCACGTGACGCGCCTCTGGCAGGCGTTTTTGGCCCCTCCGCCGGCTTCTACGGTCTTGACGAGGATCTGCCGCCGCAAATGCAGGCCATGCGCGAAGACTTGCAGATGGCGGCGCATTGCAACAGCCTGCCGCCGGAGCTGCTGCCGATGATGGTGGATATCCAGCGCCTGCGCGATGCGCGGCTGGCGGAAACCGCGCTTGAGGCTTATGCGATTCACGGTGGCCCGGTGGTGGTCATCACAGGCAATGGCCACGCCCGCACCGATTGGGGCGCACCGATGCTGGCGCGCATGGCCGCGCCCGAGGTCAGGGTCGCCGCGCTGGGACAGGGTGAGGACGGCGCTGCCCCCGATGGCACCTTCGATCTGCTCGAAGACAGCCCTAGCGTGGCGCGCCAAGACCGCTGCGCGGATTTTGTCGCCCCCGAGCCCCCTGCCCCCGCCGCAGCAGCCGATTGAGTTTTCCCGCAGCGGCGCGTACCCCTTGGGCAACCAATGGGAGAACGTGATGCTGGGCGGAAAACGGATCCTTCTGATCATCGGCGGCGGCATCGCGGCCTATAAGACGCTTGAACTGATCCGCCGTCTGCGCGAGCGCGGCGCGGCGGTGACGCCGGTGATGACGGCGGCGGCGACGCAATTCGTCACGCCGATGTCGGTCAGCGCGCTGGCGGGCGAGGCGGTGCACCGCGAGCTGTTCGACCTGACCTCCGAGTCCGAGATGGGCCATATCCAGCTGTCCCGCGTGGCGGATCTTGTGCTGGTCTGCCCGGCAACGGCGGATCTCATGGCGAAGATGGCGCAGGGGCTGGCCGGAGACCTTGCCTCGACCCTGCTTCTGGCGACCGATACGCCGGTAATGATCGTGCCCGCGATGAATGTGCGGATGTGGGACCACCCCGCCACCCAGCGCAATCTTGCGACCCTGCGCAGCGATGGCGTCACGGTTCTCGGGCCGGACTCGGGCGATATGGCCTGCGGCGAATACGGACCGGGGCGGCTGGTCGAGGTGCCGCAGATCCTTGCGGCGCTCGAAACGGCACTTTCCGATGGCCCGCTGAAAGGGCGGCGCGTGCTGGTGACATCCGGCCCGACGCATGAGCCGATCGACCCGGTGCGCTATATCGCCAACCGCTCGTCTGGTGCGCAGGGCACGGCGATTGCCGCGGCGCTGCGCGATCTGGGCGCCGAGGTGGTGTTTGTCACCGGCCCAGCCGAGGTGGCGCGGCCAGAAGGCGTCGAGGTGATCGAGGTGCAAAGCGCCATAGAGATGCGCGCCGCCGTGATGGCGACGCTGCCGGTCGATGCCGGGGTCTTTGCCGCCGCCGTGGCGGATTGGCGGGTCGAGAATGCGGGCGGGTCCAAGATCAAGAAGATCGCCGGACAGCTGCCGACGCTCAGCTTTACCGAAAACCCCGACATCCTTGCCGAAGTGTCGAACCTGCCCGAGGGCCGCCCAGAACTGGTGGTCGGCTTTGCCGCCGAGACCGATGACGTGGTGGCCCATGCCACCGCCAAGCGGCTGCGCAAGGGCTGCGACTGGATCGTTGCCAACGATGTCAGCCCGGCGACCGGCATTATGGGAGGAACCGAAAACGCCATCGTGCTGATCTCGGGCAGCGGGGCCGAAGCGTGGCCGCGCATGGGCAAGAGCGAGGTGGCCCGCCAATTGGCAGAGCGCATCGCGGCGAGTCTGGGCGCGCAGTGATGGCATCGGGATTCTGGGCGGACTGTTGCGCATCTTGGGGGCGCGCCTGCTCCACGTGGAACATCCTGTACGTGCCGGCGGTTCTTACTGCACCAGATCACTGATGGCACAGGAGGACACGATGTCGATCAAACGTATCGCGAAACAGGCCCTGTCGGCCTACGCCCGCAGCAAGACCCAAGCCAGCCACACCGGCCCTCACGGCAGCCCGGTCCGCCACCGCCCGATCCGCACCAGCAAGGTCAAGCGTGGCCGAAGCATGGAGGGACAGCTTCTCTCGAAGGTCGCGCGGTCGCTGCGCAAGGCCTTCTGAGCACCGCCCAAGCGCCCTGATATGACAAAAGCCCCGACCGTTGGTCGGGGCTTCCTTTGTTCGTAGCTTTGGACAAGGGGCGCAGACCGCCTTGTCAGCACCAGCTCAGCGGGTGAACTTCTTGAACTTGACCCGCTTGGGCTCAACCGCATCGGGGCCGAGGCGACGCTTCTTGTCTTCCTCGTAATCCTCGAAGTTGCCCTCGAACCACTCCACATGCGCATCGCCTTCGAAGGCAAGGATATGCGTGCAGATCCGGTCAAGGAAGAAACGGTCGTGCGAGATCACCACGGCGCAGCCGGCGAAATCGACCAGCGCGTCTTCGAGCGCCCGCAGGGTTTCCACGTCAAGGTCGTTGGTCGGTTCGTCGAGCAGCAACACGTTGCCGCCTTCCTTGAGCAGCCGCGCCATGTGGACCCGGTTACGCTCACCGCCCGAAAGCAGGCCGACCTTTTTCTGCTGGTCGGTGCCCTTGAAGTTGAAGGCGCCGCAATAGGCGCGGCTGTTGATTTCGGCATCGCCCAGCTTGATCACTTCGGCGCCGCCGGAAATCGCTTCCCAGACGTTGGCGTCCGGCTCCAGATCGTCGCGCGACTGGTCGACGTAGCTCAGCTGCACGGTGTTGCCGACCTCGATCGTGCCCTCGTCGGGCTGTTCATGGCCGGTGATCATCTTGAACAGCGTCGATTTACCGGCACCGTTCGGGCCGATCACGCCAACGATGCCGCCGGGCGGCAGGCTGAAGGACAGGTTCTCGATCAGCAGCTTGTCGCCCATCGCCTTCCGGACGTTCTCGAGCTCGAGCACCTTGGAGCCAAGCCGTTCGCCGTTCGGGATGACGATCTGCGCCTTGCCGACGCGTTCGCGCACCGATTGATCGGCCAGCTTTTCATAGGACTGGATCCGCGCCTTGGATTTGGCCTGACGCGCCTTGGCGCCCTGCCGCATCCATTCCAGTTCGCGTTCCAGCGTCTTTTGCTTGGCCTTGTCCTCGCGCGCTTCCTGCAGCAGGCGCTTGGCTTTCTGTTCGACCCAGCTGGAATAGTTGCCCTCGTAGGGGATGCCCCGGCCACGGTCGAGTTCCAGAATCCAGCCGGTGATCGCATCAAGGAAGTAGCGGTCGTGGGTGACGATCAGGATGGTGCCCTTGTATTCGACAAGGTGATTCTGAAGCCAGGCGATGGTTTCCGCGTCAAGGTGGTTGGTCGGTTCGTCGAGAAGCAGCATATCGGGCGCTTCGAGCAGCAGCTTGCACAGCGCAACGCGGCGGCGTTCACCGCCCGACAGGGTGGTGACGTCGGCATCATCCGCCGGGCAGCGCAGGGCCTCCATCGCGATGTCGATCTGGTTGTCGAGTTCCCACAGGTTCTCGGCGTCGATCTGATCCTGCAGCGCCGCCATCTCGTCGGCGGTCTCTTCGCTGTAGTTCATCGCCAGCTCGTTGTACTTGTCGAGCTTGGCCTGCTTGGCGGCAACGCCCAGCATGACGTTCTGACGGACGTTGAGCTCGGGCTCAAGATGCGGCTCCTGCGGCAGATAGCCGACCTTGGCGCCCTCGGCCGCCCAGGCTTCGCCGCTGAAATCCTTGTCGGTGCCCGCCATGATTCGCATCAGCGTCGACTTGCCCGAGCCGTTGACGCCGACAACCCCGATCTTGACTCCGGGCAGGAAGCTGAGCTTGATGTTTTCAAAGCACTTCTTGCCGCCGGGATAGGTTTTGGACACTCCATCCATGTGGTAGACGTACTGATAGCTGGCCATGCGGTCCTCCGGTGACTGGTTGCGGCCTGTATCGCACCGCTGCGCACGGATGCAAAGGCCCGGCGCGGGCTGATTATGCGTGTCTCGCAAGCGAATTTCAGAGTTTTGAGGCTCATCCGCACCGGAAACGACGACGGCGCGCCGGATGGCGCCCATGCCGGGGCCCAGAATGACCCTCTCCGCAGGTCTTTGGCCACGCGATGCGGTGCCCTCTTGCCACGCCCGGCGGGGAACCCGCTCATTTCATGTTGAAGTTGACCCGCGATCCAGTGTCTGTTCATCCGATCCTGTCACGACACGAGTCAAGATGACCTGGGACGCTTACGAAACCGGTTTCGCGCTCGCGCCCGGACAGAAGGTCGGAGTGTTCGGTGGATCGTTCGATCCGCCGCACGCCGGTCATGTCCACATCACGCTGGAGGCGCTGCGCCGCTTCCGGCTCGATCGCGTGCTGTGGCTGGTCAGCCCGGGCAACCCGCTCAAGCCGCATGGGCCGGCGCCGCTGGCACAGCGGCTGGCGGCATCGCGGGCGATCATGCAGCACCCCAAGGTCATCGTCAGCGATTTCGAGGCGATCGCGGGCACGCGCTATACCGCAAGCACCCTACGGGCGCTGCAAAAGGCCTATCGCGGGGCGCATTTCGTCTGGCTGATGGGGGCTGACAATCTGGCGCAGTTTCACCGCTGGGAAGACTGGCGCGGCATCATGGACAGCACACCGGTCGGGGTGCTGGCGCGGCCCGGCAGCCGCCTTGCCGGACGCGGCTCTGTCGCGGCGACGGTCTATGGCTCGGCCCGCCTGCCCGCCCGTTCTGCCCCGCTGCTTGCGATGCATCGCGCGCCCGCGTGGTGCTTTGTCGATGTCCCGATGATCGATCTCAGCTCGACCGAACTGCGCCGGGGTCGCGCCGATAGCGGCGAAAGTGATCCCGATGCATTGGCCTGACGCTTGCCCGAGAGCGCGGCGCTTTGTTAGATCGACATCATGACGCATCAGCTTTCACGCCGCCATTTCCTTGCCGCGCTCGGCGCCTCTGGCATCGGCGCGGCAACGCCCGCGCTGGCCGGGGCGCCAACCGCATCGCTGCGGCCCGTCGCGCGGGGCGAAGATCTGCGCTTGCGCAGCATCGCCAGCGCCGAAGAGCTGATCGCGGCGGCGAAGCTGAGCGGCGCGGTCGGTTTCACTGTGCTCGACGCGGCCACCGGCACGGTGATCGACAGCCATGCCCCGACGCATGGCCTGCCGCCCGCCAGCGTGGCGAAGGCGATCACCGCGTCCTACGCCTTGGCGGTGCTGGGGCCGGACCACCGCTTCAACACCGACCTGCTGGCCACCGGCGAGGTGGTCGAAGGCGTGCTCAAGGGCGATCTGATCCTGCTGGGCGGCGGCGATCCGACGCTGGACACCGACGGCATGGCCGAGCTTGTGCTGATGCTCAAGGCCGCGGGCGTTGCGCGGGTCGAGGGGCGCTTCCTCGTCTGCGGTGGCACACTGCCCTACACGCCGACCATTGATCCTGGCCAGCCCGAACATGTCGGCTACAGCCCCGCGGTGTCGGGTCTCGCGCTGAATTACAACCGCGTGCATTTCGAATGGCACAAGGGCGGCAACGGCTATCAAGTCAGCATGGATGCGCCCTCGCCGACGCTGCGCCCGGCGGTTCGGATGGCAAGCATGGGCGTGATCACCCGCGACGTGCCGCTCTATACCTATCATGACGGCGGCGCCCGCGACGAATGGACGGTGGCGCGCGGCGCGCTGGGGAACAGCGGCGCGCGCTGGCTGCCGGTGCGCAAGCCCGACCGCTACGCCGGCGAGGTCTTCCAGGTGCTGGCCGGCGGCAAGGGCGTCAGCGTGCCCGCCCCCGAAATGGTTGCGACCTGCCCGCCGGGCACGCTGCTGGCGCGCAAGCAAAGCGCGCCGCTGGCGGATGTGCTTCGCGACATGCTGAAATGGTCGACCAACCTGACCGCCGAGATGGTCGGCCTTGCCGCCACCCGCGCCCGGCTGGGCGAGGCGCAATCGATGCGCCATTCGGCCGCGGAAATGAGCGCCTGGGCCCGCAGCGAATTTGGCCTCGAGCAGGTGGCGCTGGTGGATCATTCCGGCCTTGGCGAAGACAGCCGCATCACGTCGCAAGACATGGCGAAACTGCTGCTGCGCCAGCGGGTCGGACTGAAGGCGCTGCTGAAGCCGATGCCGCTGCGCGACAGCACAGGCAAGGTCTTCAAGGATGCATCGCAAGCGGTTCACGCCAAGACCGGGACGCTGAACTTTGTCAGCGGCCTTGCCGGCTACGTCGATCTGGACGGCGGCGAAGAGCTGGTCTTTGCCTTCTTCAGCGGCGATCTCGACCGCCGCGCCACGCTGAGCAAGGCGCAGCGCGAGCGTCCCGAGGGCGGCAAGGCATGGAACACCCGCGCCAAGATGCTTCAGCAGGCGCTGATCGAACGCTGGGCGGTGCTGGCCGAGGCATAACCCCGAGCGGCACCCTCAGGCCGGCAGATGCCGCGCCCGCGCGCCGCGCTCGATGGCGGCGGCGTGCAGGCGATCGATGTCCAGCTCGTAGCGAATTTCCTCGAGCAGGCGCAGTTCCTCGTCTCCCAGCGCGCCATCGGCGGCGGCCACGTCGCAGGCCAGCGCATAGGCGGTTTCAAACAGCCGCTCGGGCAGGTTGTCGCGGATCAGGCCAAACAGCGCATCCAGCCCTTCCTCTTGCTCGAACAGCGAAAACACCAGATCGGTCATCGCGCGAATGCGGTCGGTGTCGTAATCGGCAAAGATCGGCAGCATGTTGACCGAGGTCTCGATCTTGACCAGTTCGGCGGTGCGCACGTTCTGATCCGATGCCGAAATGGCGATCATCAACGCCACAAGACAATCTTGCGGAGTCAACGGATGGGTGACGGCGTCCTGCATATCTGCGCTTTCTTGCTGCTGTGTCATCAGGCAATTTATTGACCCGACCTCGCGTCTGCAATAGGACGCGGCTTTGTGCCCTCGCACTGCGCGGAGGCACGCCTTGTCTTGACCCCCGTGAATGGAGAGTTTCGGATGCCCGATCTGCGCGATGCCGCCATGAGTTCGAAGGCCTGGCCCTTTGAAGAGGCCCGCCGCATCCTGAAACGCTACGAGAAAAAGCCGCCCGAAAAGGGATATGTGCTGTTCGAAACCGGCTACGGGCCGTCTGGCCTGCCGCATATCGGCACCTTTGGCGAGGTGGCGCGCACCACGATGATCCGCCGCGCTTTCGAGCTGATTTCCGACATCCCGACCCGGCTGATCTGCTTTTCCGATGACATGGACGGCATGCGCAAAGTGCCGGAAAACGTGCCGAACCAAGCGCTCTTGCAGGCCAACCTGCAACGCCCGCTGACCGTGGTGCCCGACCCGTTCGAGCAATATGAAAGCTTCGGCCATCATAACAACGCCATGCTGCGCCGGTTCCTCGACACCTTCGGGTTTCAGTACGATTTCTACTCGGCGAGCGAATTCTACGCCTCGGGCCAGTTCGACGAAATCCTGCTGCGCTGCGCAGAGAAATACGATGAGCTGATGGCGATCATGCTCAAATCGCTGCGCGACGAGCGGGCGGCGACCTATTCGATCTTTCTGCCGATCCACCCGGAAACCGGCCGGGTGCTGTATGTTCCGATCAAGCATGTTGATGCCGCCAACGGCACCATCACATTCGATGACGACGACGGCGTGGAATACACGCTCCCGGTCACGGGCGGCAAGGTCAAGCTGCAGTGGAAGCCCGATTTCGGCGCCCGCTGGGCAGCGCTTGGCGTCGATTTCGAGATGTACGGCAAGGACCACAGCACCAACACGCCGATCTATGACGGCATCTGCCGGGCCCTTGGCGTGCGTGCGCCCGAGCATTTCACCTATGAGCTGTTCCTTGATGACTCCGGCCAGAAGATCAGCAAATCCAAGGGCAACGGTCTGTCGATCGACGAGTGGCTGACCTATGCCGCGTCGGAATCGCTGTCGTATTTCATGTATCAGAAGCCAAAGACCGCCAAGCGGCTGTGGTGGGATGTGATCCCCAAGGCGGTGGACGAATACCACCAGCAACTGCGCGCCTATCCCGACCAGACGCCCGAGCAGAAGCTGAACAACCCGGTCTGGCACATCCACGGCGGCGACGTACCGGAATCGAAAATGCTGGTGCCGTTCTCGATGTTGCTCAACCTCGCCTCGGCTGCCGGGGCCGAGGACAAGGACGCGATGTGGGGCTTCATCAAGCGCTACGCCCCCGATGCATCGCCCAAGGACAACCCCGACATGGATGCCGCCGCCGGCTACGCGGTGCGCTACTACAATGATTTCGTGAAGCCGACCAAGAAGTTCCGCGCCCCCACCGAACAGGAAAAGCTGGCGATGCAGGATCTGGCGACGCGTTTGCGCGCCCATGACGGCGCGGCGGATGACGAGACGTTGCAGACCATCGTCTTTGCTGTCGGCAAGGACCATGGGTTCGAGAACCTGCGTGAGTGGTTCAAGGCGCTCTACGAGGTGCTGCTCGGGCAAAGTCAGGGGCCGCGGTTCGGCGGGTTCATCGCCCTCTACGGGGTCGACGAAACGGTGACGCTGATCGAAAACGGCATCAACGGCACGCTCTAGCCGTTGCCGCATGGCGGGCTCTCTTGTTTTTGCAGGAGGGGAGCCCGCATGAAGCATCTGATCTACGCGACACTGGCCGCGCTGGCATTGGCCGGGGCGGCCGTTCCATTGGCGGCGCAGGACCGCAGCGCCATTCCCGGCGTGGCGCGCGACCAGCTCGGCGCATTTCGCGCGGGCGATCTGGCGGGCGCAAAGGCCTTTGCCAGCCCGACAGGCTTTGTTGCATAAACCGCTTCAGGGATTCACTGTGTGAATCCAGCATGATAGTTGGGCGACATGAGCAGCTGGCCCCCTACGAAGTACAAGACCAGGAACTGGCCTTCGTAAAACCCAGCGCTGAAGCAACGCGGATCGCTGTCGATCCCCTGACCGGCAGCACATGCTTGCATGTGTGAGAGGTTGGTTTGATCCGGAGATGATCTGGACGCCGCCGCCAACGGGCAAGCGTGGGCGACAGCAAGAGTTCAGCGACGCGGCCATCCAGACCTGTCTGACGCTGAAAGTGCTGTTTGGCTTGCCGCTGCGGCAAACCACGGGTTTCGTCGAGAGCCTGTTGCGGCTGGTTGGGTTGGACTGGGCAGTGCCCGATTTCAGCACCTTTTGCCGCCGTCAAAAGACACTGAACGTGAGCCTGCCGTATCGCGGTACCACTGGCCCTGTGAACCTGCTCATCCCCTCTCGGGCAGTGCACAGCTCCGGCATCAAATCCGAGGGTGAAGGGGAATGGAACGCGCGCAAGCATGGCTGCCCCAAGCGGCGCATTTGGCGCAAGATACATATAGGGAGCGACGAGGAAACGCTGGAGCGTGCGTGCAGTCGAGGTCACTACCAGCAATGTCGGTGATGCCCCCATGCTCCCAGAATTACTCAACCAGATCCCGCCTGATCAAAACATCGGATCAGTGACCGCAGATGGGGCCTATGACACGCGCAAATGCCATGACGCGATTGCCGCCCGAAATGCCCACGCCGTCGTCATACCCCCGTGCAAGAACGCTAAACCATGGAAGCCCACGAGCCCCGGGGCCGTCACCCGAAACGAGGCGGTGCGTGCATCCCGCTGTCCTGGCAAGGCATTGTGGCGACGTTGGAGCGGATACCACCGCCGAAGCCGCGTTGTGACCAAGATGAACTGCATCAAGCTTCTCGGCCAATCCCTGATGTCGAGAGACTTCGACCGGCAGGTCACAGAGATCCAGGTCCGCATCGCCGTCCTGAACCGCTACACCGCTCTTGGCATACCCGTCACAGAGGCCGTAGGATAACTCCGTCCGGGGAAAGCATCTGTCTTGGAAAACAAGACTAAAGTTCCCGCGAATGGCAGCTACTGGGTTTTACGGCGGCGTCGGCGACCAGGTTCGATCCTCGGTGAGCAGCGCGTTGGCCAATATGAGCAGCTTCCGCATGACGGCGGTGATAGCGACCTTGAACGGTTTGCCGATCTGGCGGAGCCGCTCGTAGAACGCCTTTAGACCCGGGTTCCACCGCACAGCGACCGTCGCCGCCAT
>NZ_JAUOQN010000060.1:0-26208 GCF_030547555.1 Salipiger sp. 1_MG-2023
CGTCACACCCGGCCGCGCGCTGCGCTACGCCGGGGGCTCCGCGCGCGGCCTCCTACACCAAGCGTTGGGACACTACCGCGTCTCTACTGTATGAGAGACGCTCAGCAAGCGAGGTTGCATGACATCAAGAGACCCCATGACCATTATCTCCCAAGTCATCGACATGATCGGTGACGATCTCCAGGGACACCCGCTCCATATCCAACGCCCCGGCAAGGAAGACTTCGTCCTTGTGTCCGCCGAAACCTACTCGAACTTGATTGCCCAAATTCGAGAGCTTGAGGGTCGCGACAAGCATTCCGGCGATGATGAAGAGGAACTTTTGCGGCTCCTCGGCGAAGCCGCAGAAGTCATCGGCGCGAAGAAGCATTGATGCGCGGGGTCAATGTGAGGACGCTGACGGATGATGCTCTCAGCCGCCGGATCGCGCGGTGCATCGAGATCAACAATCGGGTCTCGTGCGCTTACAACCGCAACGCCCGAAGACTGACAGCGCTCAATGAACGAAACGCGGCAGGTAAGCGCGTCGATGATCTCGAGGTGTCGTTTTGCGGATGGCTCTTTCACCGACATCTGAAATGGATGGATGCGATCGAGGGCCTTGTGTCGACCTACCAAGGCGAAGTCGCACGAAGACGCTTCCAGGCGCTTGACGACACTCAACTCAGCTCAGCGCTTGAAATCCGCACAGACGACGCCGAGCGGCTCAGGGCGGTTGTGGGGCATGCGTTCGAGGCGCTTGTCGAGCTTGAGTCTGCGGTCGCTCGGGATCGGGATGAAATCCGTCATCATGAGAAGGTAATCACCAGCGCCGAGCATGACCGGGACTCTGCTGACGAAGATGTTCGGGATCTTCGGCTTGAAGTGACTCGGAGGTCGGCTCTGTCCGCGCATGGCACGCTTGCCGAATATCGAGAGCGCGTGTCGCGGGCGGAGTGAACTATCATGAGAGGGAGAAAGGTGCGGCCACTGGCCGCCTTTTTCATGCTCGCGACCGCTCTCGAGGACTCGACCTAAGTGCATCAGCTTGAACCCAATACTATCCTTTTTTGCATCAGTGAAGCAGCTGATGCAGTGTCCAGTTCTGGGTCCGTTCTGTCCAGTTCTGCCTCCGTTCCAAAAGAATAGGCTGGGGCGATTTCTCGCCCCAGCCCAATAAAGTCCATCACAAGCAGTTACTTAGCCGATCCGATAGTTCGGCGACTCCCGCGTGATCTGCACGTCGTGCACGTGGCTTTCCTTGAGCCCGGCGTTGGTGATCTTCACGAAGTTGCAGTTCTGGCGCATTTGCTCGACCGTGGCGTTGCCGGTATAGCCCATCGCCGCGCGCAGACCGCCCACCAGCTGATGGATTACCGCGCCTGCAGAGCCCTTGTAGGCCACCTGCCCTTCGATGCCCTCGGGCACCAACTTGTCGGAGGCGGCGTCCTTCTGGAAATAGCGATCCGCCGAGCCGCGTGCCATCGCCCCGAGCGAGCCCATGCCGCGATAGGCCTTGAACGAGCGCCCCTGATACAGGATCACCTCGCCGGGCGATTCATCGGTGCCAGCGATCATGCTGCCGACCATGGCGCAGGAGGCCCCCGCCGCGATCGCCTTGGCAAAATCGCCCGAGAACTTGATGCCGCCATCGGCAATGACCGGCACGTCTCCGGCGGCCTTGGCGCAATCCATGATGGCGGTCAGCTGCGGCACGCCGACGCCTGCAACCATGCGGGTGGTGCAGATCGAACCCGGCCCGATGCCGACCTTGACCGCATCGGCGCCCGCATCGATCAGCGCGCGCGTCGCATCATAAGTGGCGACATTGCCCGCGATCACCTGGACCTCGTTGGACAGCCGCTTGGCGCGGCTCACCGCGTCGAGCACGCCCTGCGAATGGCCATGCGCCGTATCGACCACGAGGATGTCGACGCCCGCGTCCACCAGCGCCTCGGAGCGTTCCAGCCCGGAGTCGCCAACGCCGGTCGCCGCCGCGACCCGCAGGCGCCCAAGGCCATCCTTGCAGGCGGTCGGATTGACCACAGCGGTTTCCGTGTCCTTCAGCGTCAGCAGGCCGGTCAGCTTGCCAGCGGCATCCGTCACCAGCAGCTTTTCGATCCGGCGGGCGCGCATCAGGCTGATCGCCTCGTCGCGATCGGCGGGTTCGTGCAGGATGGCAAGGTTCTGCGACGTCATCATCACGCGCACCGGCGTGTCGTCCTTTTGCGCAAAACGCATGTCGCGGTTGGTGACGATGCCGACCACATGATGATTGGCATCAACCACCGGAAAGCCGGTGAAGCCATAGCGTTCCGTCAGCGCCTTGGCGTCGGCAAGGGTCTGGTCGGGGGTCAGCGTCACCGGATTGTAGACGATGCCGGATTCAAACCGCTTGACGCGGCGCACCTGCCGGGCCTGTTCCTCGACCGTCAGGTTCTTGTGGATCACGCCGATGCCACCGGCCTGCGCCATGGTGACGGCCATGCGCGCCTCGGTCACGGTATCCATCGCCGAGCTGAGCAGCGGGATGTTCAGCGCAATGGATTTCGTGACCCACGTGCGGGTGTCGGCGGTGCTGGGAAGCACGCTGGACGCGGCGGGAACGAGAAGGACATCGTCGAAGGTGAGGGCCTCGCGAATCTCCATGGGGGCAGCTCCTTGGGAGGGGATCGGTTGGCACGTCCCTATTGCATGGATGTCCGGCAGGGGAAAGGGCGAAAGGGCACGCGGCGTCCCGAAGACTTGCGCCAAGCGCACAAAGTGCTTGTGGTCACATGATTTTCCGGTTCGTCTCTCGGGAAATTGCACCGGATTCCATTGATGGCCTCGAAGCGCTTCTTTCTCGTTTATCTCTTTTGCATCGCGGCCACACTTGGCGCGATCTATCTCATGCGAAGCCAAGCGGTCTGGGCGGTGGCCCTATGCCTGCCCTTGCTCACGGTGCCTGGAACCTTCGCGCTGGCAAGTCTTGATAGCGCATGGCAGGCGCACAAACTGAAGATCATGACCGAAGTCTCTTGGCTACGCTCGTTGCGGTCCCGGGCCAGCTATCGGCTTACCGTGGCAGTTTTGATATCTGCGGTCGTGGTTGGCGCCTCCCTGCCACAGCTTTTGTCGGGTGATGAAACGACCCTTCTGTCAGTCATTCTTGTGCCAATCCTGTTCGTTCCACTGCACGGCCTGCGACGATGGATCGCGCCGCAGTTGCACGGGGCCTTTGCCACGCTTCTGCCGATCCGCTGGGCGACCGTGTGCGCTGTCGGGCTAAGCTGGCTACTGACCTGTCTTGCGGTGGCATACGGCCTGCCGGATCATTTGCTTCCCGAGTTGCCTGCGGCGCAAAGCGCGCTTGTCCGCGAAATCGATGGTCTGGCGCGTGTCACGGGCGACGTACAAACGCATATTTCCGGCATAGGCGCGCTCTGGGGCAGGGTCGTTCTGGCCCTCAGCACGGGCGGTCTTGCTGGCCTCGCAGGCACGTTCACCGCCGTCGCCGCGATGCCAGCTGCAGAACTGAAGCGCGCACTTGCACGCGCCTCGGCAGAGACCGTGCCGCCACCCCTTAACCTAGGCATCGTGGCGGGAGCCTCTTGCGTTGTGGTGCTGTGCCTCTGGTTCATCTGGACGCCCCTCGTCGCATGGGGCGAGACATTTCTAGCGGCGATATCGAAGGATGAGCGCCACGCCAGCTTAAGCGAACAGATCTATTCCGACATCATTGTCGAGCCGATGCGTGCTTCCCGCGCCACCGAAACCACGCCTTCGTCGCGACGATCCGCCCCCCAGCCTCTGCCGGGCCGCGCAGACCTGCCGCGTCTGCCCCAAGGCCCTCAGGCACCGGAACGCAAACCGGTTGCTGCCGAGTCGATTGCCGGGCGCTACTACCCCCCGGGCACGATCGACGCGTTGCAGGCCCGAGAGCGCGAGCGGCTTGCTGCCCTCGTGCTTGCCATGCGCGATGACCTTGCGACTGCCGTGGTGCGCGCCAGCGAACAGATGGAGAGGAATGTCGATGCCTTTCTTGATGACTATTACTCGCTGAAGGGGGAGTATCTGCGGCTTGGCGCCATGATGATGGGCGACGCCGAGGCACATATGGCAGAACAGCTCACGAAGTCGCTCGCGCAAGGCAATCCGATGCGCGACTTCAATGACCTGCACCAAACGCTTGCCGATGCTGGCCACATTGCCGAGGCGTTCGGCAATGCGGATCTCGCGTTTCTGAACGAGCGCGAGATCCTCCCCACCGACGATGTGGAACTGATCGCCGTAAACGTCTGCGAGGCCGCGCCCTGCTTCGATCTTGCCACCGAATTGCAACAGTCCCAGACGCTTGTCTCCACGCGGCTTGCCGCCAGCGGCGTGGGCGCCCTCGCCACCGGCACGGTCGCGGCACTCATCGTCAAGAAGGTCGCGGCGAAAGGCGCGCTGAAGCTCGCCGTCAAGGCGCTGGCCAAGGTCGCTAGCAAGAAGGCAGTGGGCACCACGATCGGGGCACTTGTCGGCGGGGTACTTGGCAGCATCGTGCCCGGGCTAGGAACGGCCGTCGGTGTGGCGACCGGCGCGGCGCTCGTCGCTGGGCTTACGGGCGTTGCCCTTGACGCCGCGATGATCGCACTGGAAGAAACCCTGAAACGCGAGCAATTCCGCGCCAGCCTCGTTGCCGAGATCTACGGCTGGCGCGACAATCTGCTTGCGGCCCTAACGGCAAGCAGTGAAAATCAAGGGCAATGACCCCTTGCCCGAGAGCCCCATGACCCACGGATACGACAGCGGCCGCCTGAACCTGCCCTTCACCGGCATCTGCACCTTTGCCAGAAAGCCCTATGTCGCCGACTGGTCGCAGATCGACGCCGACGCGGCGATCCTTGGCGCACCTTTCGATGCGGGCACGCAGTGGCGCGCCGGGGCGCGGTTCGGGCCGCGCGGCGTGCGCGAGGCCTCGACCCTGTTCAGCTTCGGTCACGCCGGGGCCTATGACCACGAAGACGACGCCACCTACCTTGGCGAGGACGTGCGCATCGTCGACATGGGCGACGCGGACATCGTGCACACCGATACGATCCAGAGCCATGCCAACATCCGCGCCGGGGTCGAGGCGGCGCTGAACGCCGGCGCGCTGCCGGTGGTGATCGGCGGCGATCATTCGATCAACATCCCCTGCATCGAGGCCTATGAAGGCCACGCGCCCTTTCACGTTCTTCAGATCGACGCTCATCTCGATTTCGTCGACATCCGCCATGGGGTCACGCGCGGCCACGGCAACCCGATGCGCCGCGCCGCCGAAAAGCCGTGGGTCAGCGGGTTGACGCAGGTCGGAATTCGCAATGTCTCATCCACCGCCCGCGACGGCTATGAGGATGCCCGGAAGATGGGCTCGGACATCCTGTCGGTGCGTCAGGCCCGCAAGCTGGGCCCGCAAGGCGTCGCTGCTCGTATTCCTGCCGGGGCTCCGGTATATATCACCCTTGATATCGACGCCTTCTGCCCATCGATCGCGCCCGGCACCGGCACACCGTCGCATGGAGGGTTCCTGTATTACGACGTGCTCGAATTGCTGCAAGCGGTGGCGCGCGATCATCCCGTCATCGGCATCGACCTCGTCGAGGTGGCGCCCGATTACGATCCCACCGGCTCGACCTCGATCCTTGCGGCGCAGGTGCTGATGAACCTGCTCGGCTTTGTGTTTCACGCGCGCAAGATGCAAACCAACGCAAGCTGAGCGGGAAAGTCACGTTCGGGGCGAAAACCGGCCAGCCCCGACAAAAGGCTTGCCCGCGAGGCAAACGGCGTGACAGCCTGCCCCCAGAGCAGCCCTTCGACAAGAGAGCCAAAGGCCCATGTCGCTTCCCCTTTCCGGCGTCACCGTCGTTGATTTCACCCGGATTCTGTCCGGGCCCTTTGCCACGATGATCCTCGCCGACCTCGGCGCGGCGGTGATCAAGATCGAACGGCCCGGAGCAGGCGACGGCGCGCGCACGCTGCCGCCGCTCAAGGATGGCAAGTCGGCCTATTTCGCCGCCGTCAACCGGGGCAAGCGTTCGATGGCGCTCGATTTCGACAAGGCTGATGATCGCGCCGTGCTGGACCGGATCCTTTCGCGCGCCGATGTGCTGGTCGAAAACTTCCGCCCCGGCGTGATGGACAGGCATGGCCTTGGCTGGGATCTGCTGCATGCGCGCCACCCGGCGCTGATCTATGCCTCGGTCACCGGCTTCGGTCAGACCGGGCCGGATGCCAGACGCGCCGCCTATGACGTGATCGTGCAGGCGCGCTCGGGGCTGATGAACCGCACCGGCACGCCAGACGCCCCCCGCCGCGCCGGAAGCAGCTTTGGCGATCTGTCGGGCGGCATGTTCCTTGCTCAGGGCATCCTTGCCGCGCTCTACGACCGTGGGCGCACCGGTGTCGGGCGGCGGGTCGATGTCGGAATGCTCGATGCGCAGCTGGCCCTGATGGAACAGGCCGTGCCGCAACAGGCCACCGGCGCGACGCCGCCACCCCATCCCAGCCGCCACCCCTCGATCGCGCCCTGCGAGGCGGTCTCGGCGTCTGACGGCCCCTTCGTGCTGACAGCGGGCACCGAAGCGCAGTTCGAGCGGCTTTGCCTCGTACTCGACCTGCCCATCGCGCAGGACCCGCGCTTTGCGGACAATGCCGCAAGGCTGGCCAACGCCCGCCTGCTCAAACGCCTTATCGAGGCTGTGACGCTCGAACACCCGCGCAGCCACTGGCTGAGCCGGATGACCGCCGCCGGCGTACCCTGCGCGCCGATCCAGTCGATGGATCAGGTGATGAAAGACCCGCAGATCGCCGCGCGCAACATGATCGTCGACGTGCTCGACCGCTACGGGCGGGCCAGCTTCAAGGCGGCGGGCAATCCGATCAAGATGTCAGGCATGGAAGATCCGCCCGCCCGCGCCCCCGCGCCGGAACTTGACGGCAACCGCGCCGACATCCTGCGCTGGCTGGAAAAAGACTAGGCGTCAGCTGGAAAACGACCCGGCGTCAGTCGGTCTTGGCATCGGCACGCGACTTGCCAGAGGCCTGCTGCGCCAGCGTCGCCGCCATGAACGGATCCAGCGCGCCGTCCAGAACCCCCTGCGTATCGCTGGTCTCGTGATTGGTGCGCAGATCCTTGACCATCTGGTAGGGCTGAAGCACGTAGCTGCGGATCTGGTTGCCCCAACCCGCATCGCCCTTGGCCTCGTGCTGGGCGTTGATCTCGGCATTCCGCCGGTCCAGCTCCATCTGGTAGAGCCGCGATTTCAGCGCCTTCATGGCGATATCCCGGTTCTGGTGCTGCGACTTCTCCGACGAGGTCACGACGATATTGGTCGGAATATGGGTGATCCGCACCGCCGAGTCGGTGGTGTTGACATGCTGCCCACCCGCGCCCGACGAGCGATAGGTGTCGACGCGGATATCGCTCGGGTTCACCTCGATCTCGATATTGTCGTCGACCACCGGATAGACCCAGATCGACGCAAAGGACGTCTCGCGCGTGCCCTTGCCAAAGGGCGAAATCCGCACCAGCCGGTGCACACCGGATTCCGACTTCAGCCAGCCATAGGCGTTCTGCCCGGAAATCTTGTACCCGCAGGATTTGATCCCGGCCTCGGCACCGGCTTCCTCGAACTGAAGCTCGACCTCGTAGCCGCGCTTTTCCGCCCAACGGACATACATGCGCTGAAGCATCGCCGCCCAGTCGCAGGCCTCGGTGCCCCCGGCGCCAGCGTTGATCTCCAGAAACGTGTCATTGCCATCGGCCTCGCCGTCCAGCAGCGCCTCAAGCTCCTTCTGCGCGGCCTTCTCGGCCAGCGCCGCCAGCGCGGCCTCGGCGTCGCAGACCACCTCGCCGTCGTCCTCCATCTCACCAAGCTCGATCAGTTCCAGATTGTCGGACAGGTCCTGCTTGATGGAGCTATAGGTCTCCATCGCATCCACCAGCATCTGCCGGTCCCGCATCAGCTTCTGCGCCGCCGCCGGATCGTTCCACAGGTTGGGGTCCTCGACCCGCGCATTGAACTCTTCCAGCCGATAGGGCGCAGTCTCCCAGTCGAGCCGCTGGCCCAGCAGGTTCAGCGACTTCTCGATCCGTTCGACGGTCTTCTGGGTCTCGGCGCGCATGGGCTGTCTCTTTCAAGGTTCGCGGGTGGTCAGGGCAACTTAAGGGCGCGACATAAACCAGCCGACCCGCCCCTTCAAGCGCCGCGCCGCGCCCGCCCTTCATCTTGCCCGATAAACTCCGGGGTGAGGCCGCAAGGCCGAGGAGGCTGGCCCCCTGCTCCGGCCCGGCCAGGCGCGGTCGATCTCAGTAAAGCCCGCCCGAGGACAAGGTGCCAAAGCTGGCCTTGGGGCCAACGACGGCCTTCTTCCCGGTCGAGGTGGTCACCTCGCGCGAGCGCGTCGAGCCGTCCGGCTGGATCACGTCGAAATTCCCCGACATCGCCCAGCCCCCGTCCAGCGCGATCCCGAACATCGGCTCTTCGCCGCGGCGGAAACATTCCGACACCACGTTGGGGCCACTGGCGTTCGGCCCAAGCCGCGCCCCCGAGAAACGGTCCATGTTCATGAACTCGCAATCCTCGGGCACCTTGAACTTGCCGCCGCCGTATTTCTTCACCGCCTGTGTCATGAAGCGCTGGAACACCGGTCCGCACATCGACGCGCCATAAGCGCCCCGACCCAGCGGACGCGGCGTATCGTAACCGATGTAGCACCCCGCCACGATATTGCTGGTAAAGCCGATGAACCAGACGTCCTTGGCATCGTTGGTGGTGCCGGTCTTGCCCGCCGTCGGCACCCCAAGATCGACCACGCCCGATGCGGTGCCGCGCTGCACCACGCCCTGCATCATCGAGGTCAGCTGATAGGCGGTCACCGGATCCATCATCCGCTCGCGGCTGTCGACGATGCGCGGCCCGCGCCCCGGCGGCAGGTTGGGATCGGCGCAATCCTCACAGACCCGCTCGTTGCCCTTGGCAAATTCGTGGTTGTAGATGGTCCGGCCCCAGCGGTCCTGCACCCGGTCGACCAGCGTCGGCTCGACCTTCTCGCCGCCATTGGCGAATTGCGCATAGGCCGAGATCATCCGGAACAGCGTGGTCTCGTCGGCGCCAAGCGCGTTGGCCAGCACCCGGCCCATCTGATCGTATACCCCGAATTTCTCGGCGTAGCGCGCCACCGTGTCCATGCCGATCTCTTGCGCCAGACGGATGGTCATCAGGTTGCGCGACTGCTCGATGCCGGTGCGCAGGGGCGTCGGTCCGTAATAGGTGTTCGACGAGTTTTTCGGCCGCCAGACCCCTTGTGGCGTGTCGATCTCGATCGGCGCATCGATGATGATGGTCGACGGCGAATAGCCCGAATCCAGCGCCGACGCATAGACGAACGGCTTGAACGACGAGCCGGGCTGGCGCATCGCCTGCGTGGCGCGGTTGAACACCGAATCCTGATAGCTGAACCCGCCCTGCATGGCGATCACCCGACCGGTGTTCACGTCCATCGCCATGAACGCACCCTGCACCTTGGGGATCTGCCGCAGCGTCCAGCGGATGAAGGCGCCGCTGTCGTCTTCGGTCATCTCGCGCACATAGACCACATCACCTCGCTTGAAATTGTCGGCAAAGCTGCCGCGAACCCACGAAATATCCTTGCGCGGCACCGAATTGCCGCGCGGATCGTCGATGGCAATGCCCTCGATCCCCAGCCGCATCGACTGATCGCCGATCTCGAGCACCACCGCGGGCAGCCACTTGCTTTGCAGATCGACGTCGCGCGCCACCGAGGTATTGGCCAACGCCTCGCGCCAGTCGGCTTCGCTGTCCAGAAGGGCCGCGTCGATGGTCTTGCCGGTGCCATTCCAGCGCCCGGTGCCCCGGTCGTAGTCTTCAAGCGCGATGCGCAGGCTCTCGGCGGCCTTCACCTGCATTTCAGGATCAAGCGTGGCGCGCACCGACAGACCGCCAGAAAAGAATTCCCCCTCGCCGAAATTCTGCGTCAGCTGGCGGCGGATCTCGTCGGTGAAATAGTCGCGCGGCGGCAGCGCCTGCTGGTAGGGCTCGTAATCGCCGTTCTGCACCGACAGCAGCGGCTGGGCCACTTCCTGCTCATAGACCGCCCGGCTGATCACGCCGTTTTCACGCATCTCGCGCAGCACGTAATCGCGCCGCTGTTGCAGGCGTTCCTTGTTGCGCACCGGATGAAAATCCGACGGCGCCTTGGGCATCGAGGCCAGAAACGCCGCCTCGTTGGGGGCGAGTTCGGACAGCGACTTGTTGAAATAGGTCTGCGCTGCGGCGGTTACGCCATAGGAATTCTGGCCAAGGAAGATCTCGTTCAGATACAGTTCAAGGATCTTCTCCTTGCTCATCGCCTTTTCGACGCGCGCGGCAAGGATGATCTCCTTGATCTTGCGCTCGGCCTGACGGTCGCCAGACAGCAGGAAATTCTTCATCACCTGCTGGGTGATGGTCGAGGCGCCGCGCACATCGCGCCCGCGTGATTTCACCGCATCGATCGCCGCCGCCGCGATGCCGCGAAGGTCATAGCCCGAATGCTCGTAGAAATTCTTGTCCTCGGCCGAGATGAACGCCTGTTTCACAAGGTCCGGAATCTGGTCGGCCGGGGTAAAGATCCGCCGCTCCTGCGCGAATTCGTCGATCACCCGGCCTTCGGTCGAATAGATCCGGCTGATCGTCGGAGGCGTATATTGCGCGAGGCTTTCATGGCTCGGCAAGTCCTGACCATAGATCCAGAACACCGCACCGATGGTGATCGCCATCGCGGTAAGGCCCAGCGTGATGAGGCTGAAGATTCCGCCGAAGAAAGAGAGAATGAACCGAGTCACAAGGGCCGCCTTTCAGGATTGCCACGTCCCTTATACCGTCCGTTTACGCGCGTCAAAACACACGCCGGCGTGATGCAAGGCGATTGCCCGCTCACTGCCGGCGCAGACGCGACAGCGCGGCGTCCTCAAGCGACCATGCGGCAATGCCATCGCGGATGCCCGCGGCCATGCCGTTGCGCCAGTCGGGGTCCAGCAGGTTGGCGCGGTCGCGCTCGGTCGACAGGAAGCCCAGCTCGATCAGCACCGAGGGAATGTCGGCGGCCTTGAGCACCGAAAACCCGGCGCGGCGCAGCGGGCGCTTGTGCACCTCGCCCACGGCGTTCTCGATGCCGCCCAGCAGATGCTGCGCCAGCGACAGGCTGCGCGGCCCATTGTCGAGCCGCGCGATATCCAGCAGCACATCGGCAATGCGATCATCCGCCCCGGACAGATCGAGCCCGGCAAGAATGTCATCGCGGTCGTGACGCTCGGCCAGCGCCTCGGACGCCGCATCCGAGGCCAGCTCGTCGAGCATGTAGACCGAGGCGCCATGCGCGATCCCCTCTTCGATGGCATCTGCGTGCAACGAGATGAACAGATCGGCGCGCGCCTCATGCGCGACGGCGACCCGCCCTTCGAGCGAGACAAAGACATCCTCGTCGCGGGTCAGCAGGACCTCGTAACCGGCGCGGCGCAGCACGTCGCGCAGCTGGCGCGCGAAGGTCAGCATCAGCGCGGCCTCCCTGACGCCGCCGCGCTCGGCGCCCGGATCGATGCCGCCATGGCCGGGGTCAAGCACGATGCGCAGCGGCGCGCCCTCGAAGCGCGGCGGGGCTGTCAGCAAGGCTTGCGGGCGATCCCAGCGCGGATCGCGCGGCGCACCAGAGCCAGCCTCCATCTCTGCCGCGCTGGCATCATTTAGCAGGATCGACAGGGTTGCCTGCCCCGATCCCTCGTCGATGGTCATGCCCGCCTCGCGGATCAGCGCCGGGCGGGTCAGCACCGCGACCAGCCGCGACCAGCCCGCGCTGAACGGGCCCATCCGCAGCTCGGCCACATCCTGCGAGCGGTTCATCTGCGCGGCGTCGGCGCCCGCCCAGTCAACCTCGCGAAAGTCGAGCACCAGCCGCGGCGGATCGACCAGCGTAAACGCGCGCCACGGCACCCCTTGGCTAAGATCGAGCGTCAGCGCCGCCCCCCTGCGGGCATCCACGACCCCGCCGCCCAGATAGCTCGCCCGCCCGCCAAGGCTCTGCGCCAGCGCAGCATGGCTGAACAACGGCAGCAAAAGCAGCCAAATCAGGATTGCGCGCATAGTCCTGCCTGTCATTCTCGTTGCTCCGGACGCTGCCATGCCCACGCGTGTTCGTATGAGAAACCTTGGATTACCGCTGCGCCATGAAGCGGCGCAGCCGATCCAGCCCTTCGGCGATGTCCGCAGTGCCGCGCGCATAGGAAAAGCGCAGCGTGCCATGGCCGCGCACCGGATCGAAATCCAGCCCCGGCGTCACCGCCACCCCGGCCTTTTCAAGAATTTCCGCCGCAAAGGCCCGGCTGTCCTGCGTCAGCGCGCTGACATCGGCGTAGATATAGAACGCCCCATCCGGCGGCGCGATGCGATCAAAGCCGATCTTGGGCAGTTCGGCCAGCATCATGTCGCGGTTCTTTGCATAGACCGCGAGGTTGGCCTCCAGCGACTCGGTGGCATCCATCGCCGCCAGCGCCGCGACCTGCGCCGCATGGGGCGGGCAGATGAACAGGTTCTGCGCCAGACGTTCGATCTGGCGCACCTGTGCATCCGGCACCACCAGCCAGCCGACGCGCCAACCTGTCATGCAGAAATACTTGGAAAAGGAATTGATCACGCAGACATCGTCTGACACTTCCAGCGCGCTGACCGAGGGCGCGGCATGTTCGATGCCATGATAGATCTCGTCCGACAGGAAGGCCGCGCCGCGCGACTGGCAGCACCCGATCAGCGCCCCAAGCGCCTCGCGCCCGAGCATCGTGCCCGTCGGATTGGCGGGCGAAGCCATCAGCAGCCCGTCGAACGAAACGCCTTCGAGATCCGATGGCACCAGCTGATAGCCATTGGCGGCGCTCGCCTCGATCTCGGTCGGCAGCAGATCCAGCGCCTTGAGGATCTGGCGGTAGGACGGATAGCCCGGTCGCCCCAGCGCCACCCGCTGCCCGGAATCGAACAGCGCGGTGAAGGCCAGCACGAAGCCGCCCGAAGAGCCGGGCGTCACCACCACCCGCGCCGGGTCAAGATCGACCCCGTGGCGCTCGCCGTAATAGCGCGCGATCCGGGCCCGCAGCTCTGGCAGCCCCAAGGCAACGGTATAGCCCAGCGGATCGGTTTTCATGCGCGATGCCAGCGCGTCCAGCGCCTCCTTCGGCGCCCCGGCCGATGGCTGGCCGACCTCCATATGGATGATATGCCGCCCCGATGCCTCGGCCTGCCGGGCCGCTTCCATCACGTCCATCACGATGAAGGGATCGACCGCCCCCCGGCTTGAGTTTCGCATCTGGCTCTCCCATGCTGGCATTACTCATCGCATAGAAGCGATACCATCGAGGGTCAATGTCCGCTGCCAACCGCCTGTCTGCCTTGCTCTCAGCGCCCTTGCGGCTGCTCAACTGCCCAACCGGCAGCGCGCACGCATGGCATCGCGCTTGCCGCAACGCCCGGCGCCGTGGCGGCGCGCGCAGGATACCGTCGACGCCGCCCGGCGGGCCGGCATTCTGCACTGAACCGTTGCCGCGCCGCGCCGCGTAGCGCATAACCTCACCGGACAACCTCAGGGAGCCCCCATGTTCAATCGACCGATCCGCACCGCAACCGCGCTGGCCCTTGCCGCGGGACTGGCCCTTCCGGCCGCCGCGCAAGAGTTCGACCCGGCCAGCATGACCCCCGAGCAGCGCGAGGCGTTCGGCGCGCAGGTGCGGGCCTATCTGATGGAAAACCCCGAGGTTATCATGGAAGCCGTCAGCCAGCTTGAAGCGCGGCAGGCGCAGCAGCAGGCCGTCGATGACGAACAGCTGGTGTCACGCAATGCCGATGCGATCTTTGACGACGGCTATTCCTATGTCGGCGGCAACCCGGAGGGCGACATCACCATCGTGGAATTCTCGGATTACCGCTGCGGTTATTGCCGCAAGGCCTTCGACGAGGTCGAAGAGCTGATCGCCAGCGATGGCAACATCCGGTTCATCCTCAAGGAATTTCCGATCCTTGGCGAGGCCTCACTGACCTCGTCGCGCTTTGCCATCGCCACCATGATCGAAGCCGGGCCCGAAGCGTATAAATCGGTGCATGACGCGCTGATGACCCTTGGCGGTGAGCCCTCCGAGCCGGTGCTGCGCCGCCTTGCAACATCGCTTGGGCTTGATACCGACGCGATCCTTGCCCGCATGTCCGACCCAGAGGTCGACCGCCGCATTTCTGAAACCCGCGCGCTTGCGCAGGCCATGCAGATCAACGGCACCCCGAGCTTTGTCTTTGGCGGGCAGATGCTGCGCGGCTACGTGCCGCTTGCGGCGATGCAGCAGATCGCCAGCGAGATCCGCGCCGACGGCTGAGGCCTCAGCCCCGTGCCATGCCTTCGGCCCGGGGCACGGCGCCCTCTCTTACGGGCACCGCGGGCAGGTCGAACCAGACCCGCGTGCCCTGCCCGTTCGGCGCAGGCTCGATATGCATCTCGCCAGCGGATTGCTCGACAAAGCCGCGCACCATCGGCAGGCCCAGTCCCGATCCCTGCCCGCGCGGCTTGGTGGTGAAATACGGTTCGAACACGGTGTCGCGCAGGTGGTCGGGAACACCGCTGCCCGCGTCGGTCAGGCTGAACCGCACCGCCTGCCCCGGAGCATCGGCGCTTTGGTTGACGGACAGCGTCATCTGCCCACCATCCGGCATGGCATCGCGCGCGTTGGTGATCAGCTCGAGCAGCGCCGCCTGAAGGCTGGTCGGATCGGCGAACACCGCCGGAAGATTGCGCTCCACGGAAATATCCAGCCGATGTTCGGGCCGAAGGATCCGCCCAGCCAGCGCCGGGATCGGCTTCATCATTTCTTCGGGGCTTTCCGAAACCGGGGCCAGCCGCGCATTGCGCGACAAGGCCAGCAGACGCGAGGTCAGCTCGGCCCCGCGCCGCGCCGCGCGCTCTGCCTCGCCGATCAGCTCGTCCCGCTCGCCATCGCGCGCGCTCAGCCGCGCCAGTTCCATGTTGCCTAGCACCACGGTCAGCAGATTGTTGAAATCATGCGCCACGCCGCCGGTGAATTGCGTCATGCTGCGCTGACGCGCCAGTGCATCTTGGGCGGAACTCCGGGCATTCAGCCTTTGGCGCATGTTGCGAAAGTCGATGGTGACATGGATGAAGTAAATCAGAATGGCCAGCAGCGCGGCGCTGAGCATCCACGTTTCCATGGTCATCGGCGCCTTATACCACAGCCAGCCAATCCGCAGCAGCGTCATGACCGAGATCAGCCACAGGTCGAAGCGCAATTGCACAGGCAATCGCGAGCGCGCCGACAAGGCGTTGAGCGCCGCAGCGTTCAGCAATAGCAGGGACATGATGCGCAAGGTCTCGCCGCCGCTGACCCAAAGCCCGAGCCCCAGCGCGCCGTAAACGATCCCGACAAGGAGCTGCGTTGCCAAGATGCGTCGGATCAGCCGCTTGGGGCCCCTGTCCGGCAGGCGGGCAAGGGCAAGGTGATGCAGCCCCTTCGCCAGAAGAACCGCGATCACCCACGCCAGCACCAGCTTGGGATCGCCCTTGATCACGATGATGCCGCAACAGATCGCCAGCAGCAGATAGTACGGCATCTGCCGGGCCGAGAACGGGGCATCGAGCCGCTTGACCTCGGTATAATCGACCTGCTCTTCCGAGATGCCGCCCAAGGTGTCGCGTGCCCCTGTCACTTGGTCATTCCGCGGCTTCGGATGGAATCTCTGCCGCGTCGATCTGGGCTGCCTTTTTCTCGACCTCTTCGACGATGTGGTCGATCATCTGCTCGTTGCTCATCTTGTGGCTGGCCTTGCCGGCAAGGTAGACCATGCCGCTGCCCGCGCCGCCGCCGGTAAAGCCGACATCGGTCATCAGCGCCTCGCCCGGCCCGTTCACCACGCAGCCGATGATCGACAGGCTCATCGGCGTCTTGATGTGTTCCAGCCGCTGTTCCAGCGCCTCGACCGTCTTGATCACGTCAAACCCCTGCCGGGCGCAGGACGGGCAAGAGATGATGTTCACCCCCCGGTGCCGCAGCCCGAGCGATTTCAGGATCTCGTAGCCGACCTTGATTTCTTCGACCGGATCGGCAGAGAGCGAGACACGGATGGTGTCGCCAATGCCCATCCACAGCAGCTGGCCAAGGCCAATAGCGCTCTTGATGGTGCCCGAGGTCAGGCCGCCCGCCTCGGTGATGCCCAGATGGATCGGCTTGTCGGTGACCTCGGCCAGCCCCATGTAGGCGGCTGCCGACAGGAACACATCCGAGGCTTTGACGCTGATCTTGAATTCGTGAAAATCGTTGTCTTCCAGAATGCGGATGTGATCGAGCGCCGATTCAACCATCGCGTCGGGGCATGGCTCGCCATATTTCTCCAGAAGGTGGCGTTCGAGCGAGCCGCCGTTGACGCCGATGCGCATCGAACAGCCGTTGTCGCGGGCGGCGGCGATGACCTCGCGCACCCGCTCGGGGCTGCCGATGTTGCCCGGATTGATGCGCAGGCAGGCCGCGCCCGCCTCGGCTGCCTCGATGCCGCGCTTGTAGTGGAAATGGATGTCGGCGACGATCGGCACCGGGCTTTCGCGCACGATTTCCTTCAGCGCCTTGGCGCTGGCCTCGTCGGGCACCGAAACACGCACGATATCGGCCCCGGCGTCGGCCGCGCGCTGCACCTGTGCCACCGTGGCGGCGACATCGGTGGTGATGGTGTTTGTCATGGTCTGGACAGAGATCGGAGCGTCTCCGCCCACCGGGACATTGCCCACCATGATGCGACGCGACGCGCGCCGCTCGATGTTGCGCCATGGACGAATGGGATTGTGGCTCATACCTGCAGGACCTCCGCGGGACGATGGGTATTTTCTTGGTCCTACCTAACGCCCCAGCGGGTTCAAGACCAGAGACGTCACCTTTACGTCAAGGTCAGCCTCGCGAAAATGCGCGTTCGCTCGGGCGGTGCCTGACAGGTTGGACTATTCTGTGAGGGCGGCGCTGTTCAATTCTGCCACCACACGTTCAAGATCGGAATCCTGGGCGATATCCGCAACCTGATAGCTCTTGGTCAGGTTGTCGACCGACAACGCGAGGTTCTTGGTCACCTTGCCACTGCTGCCAGCCGGACCGTAGGTCTGGCCGTTGACCGCGAAATAGACCGCGCCGGATTCGCCCACGCGCAGGGTCGCGGGCTCTTCGGTGGCGGGCAGTTTGAAGGTGTCACCAGCGTTCATGATCGCCTCGTAGATCACCGAGCCATCGGCCGCGCGCACGCGCACCCAAGCCGGGCGTACCGCGATCATCGTCACACCGGGCGCGCCGTCTTCCAGCACCTTGGGCTGGCCGGGCACGCCCTGCACGCTGGCGAACTGCGGGCGGTCCGCAAGCATCCGGTCCAGATCGGCATCTTTCGACAGATCGGCGGGGCTCAGCACCGCTGCCAGCACATCGGGCTGCAGCGACAGATCGCGGGTGGTGCGACCAGCGGGGCCGACCGGACCGTAGGTCTGGCCGTTGATGGCAAGGTACACCGCGCCGGATTCCCCGGCGTTGAGCTGTGCATCCGCCTGATCCGCAGGAACGGTCCAGATCTCGCCCGCGTTCATCACACCTTCGTGCAGCACGCTGCCATCCGCGGCGCGCACCCGCACCCATGCCGGGCGCACGGCAACCACCGTCACCTCCCCCGGAGCCGAAACCTGCGCCAGACGCTCCGAGCCATCGGGCGAGGCG
Organism: Salipiger sp. 1_MG-2023; assembly: GCF_030547555.1. Taxonomy (NCBI): domain Bacteria; kingdom Pseudomonadati; phylum Pseudomonadota; class Alphaproteobacteria; order Rhodobacterales; family Roseobacteraceae; genus Salipiger; species Salipiger sp. 1_MG-2023. The sequence continues at coordinate 17,771 of NZ_JAUOQN010000060.1, forward strand.
AGAGACTTGGGCGCAGAGCCGCGATTGGCAAAGACCCCCACCGTCGACGGATCGAGCGACGAGATCGGCGCATCACGCGCCACCAGCACCGGCACATCAAGCGCCTGCGGTCGGTACAGCCGATCCATCGCCTCGGCAGTGGGCGGCGTAAAGGCGCCGATGCCAGCGATCTCATCCTCCGGCGCTTCGCCTGCGCGGGTCGCGGCCTCGAGAGGATCAAGCTCGCTCAGCACAACCGGGGTCTGATCGACCGGGGCCAGTTGCACCCGCTGCACCTCGCGCAGAACGGCGTAGCCGCCATAGCCGATGCCCCCGATCAGCGCGATCAGCACCAGCATGGAGCCAACGGCCCCCGGCTCGATCCGCGACAGCAGGCTGTCGCCACGCGGCACGAAGGGCATCTTGGGATCGCGGAACGGGTCGCGCGCCACCGGGCGCGGCATATCGCTGACAGATGCGCTGCCGACCGAGGCCTTGCGGATGGTCGATGCCTTCTCGGACATGCCATGCGCAACGAAGAAGCCGCTTTCATTGCAGAACTGGCCGAAGCATTCATCGGGATCCATGCCAAGGTATCGCGCGTAAGAACGCACGTAACCCGCGATAAAGCCCGGAGTATCGAAAGCAGAAGGGTCGCAATTCTCGATCGCTGCGATGTAGCTTGCCTTGATGCGCAGCTCGCGCTGAACATCCAGAAGGGACTTGCCCATCGTCGCACGTTCGCCGCGCATGACATCACCAAGCTTCAACGAATAATCGTCGAAGCCGCGAGGCCGAACCACGGCCGCGCCGTCAGCCTTGCGTGAGGATTTCCGCCCGATCATGCGTTCAACCCGATTACCGCTGTCCCAATGCCGCTCAATCACGCTTGCGCGATTCGCGATGCGCTTCTTATTGAGATTAGGTTAGCACATCACAACTGGTTTTACACAGCGACGGCTCGCATAAGCGTGGTTCCGCACATGTCAAAATCCTGCCACCGGCCGGCGGCGTTAGCGCAAACCGAAGGCAACCCACATGAATAGCTGAAAAAATCGAGGGTTTGTCGATCTGGTGAACTGCGGTTCTAAAAATATTGTCAAATCAAGAAAAAAGCCTTCCACCAGCGGGGGAAGGCTTGATTTCGAGGCAATGAGATCAGCCGCGAGAGCGGATCAGGCGCTCATCTCCTGACGGTTGAGCGCGCAATGCGACCACAGCGCATCCATCGCCCGCACCAGCACGTCCATCTCTGCTGCGCCATGCACCGGAGACGGCGTAAAGCGCAATCTTTCGGTGCCGCGCGGCACTGTCGGAAAATTGATCGGCTGCACATAGATGCCGTAGCGATCCAGCAGCATGTCCGACAGCACCTTGGTGTGCTTGGGATCGCCGACAATGACCGGCACGATGTGGCTACCGTGGTCGATGATCGGCAGGCCCATCGCCTTGAGCCGGGTCTTGAGGATCCGGGCTTGGGTCTGGTGACGCTCGCGCAGCGTGGCATCAACCTTGAGATGCGCAATCGACGCCGCCGCCCCGGCCGCCACGGCGGGCGGGATCGAGGTGGTGAAGATGAAGCCCGGCGCGTAAGAGCGGATGGCGTCACACATTTTCGAAGACGCCGCGATATAGCCGCCGAACACCCCGAAGGCCTTGCCCAACGTGCCGTTGATGATGTCGATGCGATGCGAAAGCTGGTCGCGCTCGGACACGCCGCCGCCGCGCGGGCCGTACATGCCCACCGCGTGCACTTCGTCCAGATAGGTCAGCGCGCCGAATTCATTGGCCAGATCGCAGATCGCTTCGATGGGGCCGAAATCGCCATCCATCGAATAGACCGATTCAAAGGCGATCAGCTTGGGGGTGCGGGGATCGTCTGCCGCGAGCAGCTCCCGCAGATGCGCCAAGTCATTGTGCCGAAAGATCCGCTTGGCCCCGCCGTTGCGCTTGATGCCTTCGATCATCGAGGCATGGTTGAGCTCGTCGGAATAGATGATCAGGCCGGGAAAGAGCTTCGGCAGGGTCGACAGCGTGGCATCGTTGGCGATGTAGGCCGACGAAAACACCAGCGCGCTTTCCTTCTGGTGCAGATCGGCCAGCTCGGCTTCGAGCCGCTTGTGATAGACCGTGGTACCCGAGATGTTGCGCGTGCCGCCCGAACCCGCGCCGGTGGCATCAATCGCCTCATGCATCGCCGCCAGCACCGCCGGGTGCTGCCCCATACCCAGATAATCATTGCCGCACCAAACGGTGATCGGCGTTTCAGAGCCGTCGGTCTTGCGCCATGTGGCGTGAGGAAACTGCCCGTTCTTGCGCTCGATGTCGATGAAGGTGCGGTAGCGGCCTTCGTCGTGCAGGCGGTTCAGGGCTTCGTCGAGCTTCGCGGTGTAATCCACCGGCATCTCCTCGTTGATCATGGCCGCACCTTCTTGTCTGTCAGTCGTCTTTGGTTGTGCGGCGTATTCGGGTTGGCTTGTCCCGCATTCACAGTCGTGAATAAATAACGTCCGTACATCTTTATGTCCACGCTTTATCGCCATTCTAGCCGCGCCCTCCTTGATTTGCATCAAGACTTAAGGATGGCAATGCGACGCTCTGTCCACCGCGCGACAAACGCATCGCCCCACCCGCCAAGGCGCAGAGGAGCGGGCACGGGCTGAATCTGCGGCAGACGCGTCGCCGGGCTGGTGATGATTGGTCTCGTGGTCGTGACGTTGCCGCGCAGGGGGTGTACTGGACACCCCGTGCGCCGCTGCTAGGCTCGCGCCAAAGTGACCGTGAAAGGACCCCCCATGTCTCTCGATGCCGTTCTCGCCCGGATCGATTCCGACCTGCCCGCCGCCACCGAACGGCTTCTGGAACTGCTGCGAATCCCGTCGATTTCGACCGATCCGGCCTATAAGGCCGATTGCGACCGCGCCGCCGACTGGCTGGTGGCCAACCTGCAATCGCTGGGCGTGAGCGCCTCGAAACGCCCGACGCCGGGCCATCCGATGGTGGTGGGCCATTACGACGGCGATGGCCCGCATATCCTGTTCTATGGCCATTACGATGTGCAGCCGGTCGATCCGCTGTTGCTGTGGACGCGCGACCCGTTCGATCCCGCGATCGAAGAAACCCCCAAGGGCAAGGTGATCCGCGGCCGCGGCGCAGCGGATGACAAGGGCCAGCTGATGACCTTTATCGAGGCCTGCCGCGCCTTCAAGGCCGAGCATGGCAAGCTGCCCTGCAAGATCACCTTCTTCCTTGAGGGCGAAGAGGAAAGCGGTTCGCCCTCGCTGATCCCTTTCATGAAGGAAAACGCCGACGAGCTGAACGCCGAGCTGGCGCTTATCTGCGACACCGGGCTGTTTGAATCCCGCGTGCCGGCGATCATGACCATGCTGCGCGGCCTGCTGGGCGAGGAATTCACCATCACCGGCCCCGACAAGGATCTGCATTCGGGCATGTACGGCGGGCTTGCGATGAACCCGGCGCGGGTGATGACCCGCATCCTCGGGCAGCTCTTCGACGACAATGGCGTCATTCAGGTGCCCGAACTGTACGAAGGCGTGCCGGTGCTGTCGAACGAGTTGAAAGCGCAATGGGAAGGGCTGGGCTTTGACCATCAGCGGTTCCTTGGCGATGTCGGCCTGTCCGAGCCCGCCGGGGAAGCGGCGGTCAGCCCGCTCGAAATGATCTGGGCGCGCCCCACCGCCGAGATCAACGGACTCTGGTCCGGCTATACCGGCGCGGGGTTCAAGACGGTGCTGCCGTCGGAAGCCTCGGCCAAGATCAGCTTTCGCCTTGTCGGCACGCAGGATCCCCACGCCATCCGCAAGAACTTTCGCGCCTGGGTCGAGGCGCAGCTGCCCGCCGATTGCAAGATCGCGTGGAAGGATCACAGCTGTTCGCCCGCCGCGCAGATGTCGACCGAGCACCCCGCATTCGAGGCCGCGCGCGCCGCGCTGACCGATGAATGGCCCGATCCGGCGGCCTATGCGGGCTGTGGCGGCTCGATCCCGATCGCGGGCTATTTCAAGTCGATTCTGGGCATGGATGCGATGCTGGTCGGCTGGGGCAAGGATGACGACCAGATCCATTCTCCGAACGAAAAATACGACCTCGAGAGCTTTCACAAGGGCACGCGCAGCTGGGCGCGCATTCTGGCTGCCATGGCGGGCTGATCCATCACAGCGTCGAGACGATGATGCAAGGGCGGGAGCGATCCCGCCCTTTGGCATTCAAAGCTCCGCCCTTCTCGCCTGCTGCGCGCCGCGACGCTGAACCGTCTCGGGGCGTTGAGCCTGTACAATTTGTAACAAGGTTTCGGTAACTATTGGACCCAACACGGTGAATCCGCGGCTTCGACGCAATCGGCCACATGGCCGCCATATTTCATTCCTAGCGTTCAATGCGTGGTCATCACCTGCGCTGCCGCAGGACACCGCCCGGGACGGACAGAGCCAAGCCATGCGAAGCCCGGTCCGGTTCGTTGGAACTGAAAGACGCTTCGAAGTGTGACAGGGACAGAGCCGATGAAGAAACATGCCTTCCGCAAGATGACGCAGGATGATTTTCAGGCCCGTATCAAGCGAGTCGATCCCTGCTATGTGCAAGCAAGCCGCAGACCAGAGGCGACGACGCCCCCAGCGCCTTCGCGCCCGTTCGTATCGCTGCTGCTTGGCTTCGGCTGGGCTTTTGTCTGCCTCTCAGTCGCCCGCAACCGCGATTCCATCGAAACAAGCCTGCTGCGTGGCAAGCTCGACACCCAGTACCACGACTACATCTTCTACGGGCTGGCAGCGTTGCTGGCGATTTCGGCGGTGATGCTGGCGATGCATTTGCTGCGCTACCTTTTTGCCTGCACGCGCGGGGCCACAAAGGGAAACTCTGGCGGGCTGCTGTTTGGCGCGATGCTGGCCGCTGGCTTTGTCTATACGCCCGACAGCGTCTTCGAGGCGGCCTTCGGCCTGCTGGACACCAACTCGCGCTCGCTGATCGTTGCTGCTGCCGACAAGATGCCTGTTGATCTGGGCAACATCGCCTTCGTGTCGTCATCCGGCGGGTACTGAGCGTTCAGAACAGCCCGAAGAACCGCTCTGGCAGGCAATATTGCTGGTCATACTCCGGTCGGTCGAACTGCCAGAATCCCGTATCGCCACGGGGCTTCCAGCTGCGCTTCATCCGCTTGCGCACCCAGCCAAGATCGAACCCGTCCTGCATCCTGAGCCCGGCAAAGCGGTCAAACAGCGCACGATCTTCGCCCCGCGCCCCGGCAAACCAGTGTCGACCGATGGCCGCCTCTTCAACGCCCGCGCCAACCGCGCCTGTCATGGCATTGCGCCGGTCCATCGTCGCGCTATAGGTCGCGACATCGCAGAATTTCAGATGGAACAGGTAAAGCGCATCGGGCACATGCAGCGTTTCGGCCTGAGTGAAATGCCCGCCCCGCGCGATCTTGGTGCCCATCGAAAGCACGCAGGGCTTTGAATAATGCGGCGCAAGCCGCACATGGCGCCGCGCCCCAAGGATGCCCGCGCTCAGCGGCTCGGTTTCGATCTCGGGGCGGTGGATCACCTCTAGCCCAAGCGGTGTCAGCACCCGCCGACCGGGCTGTGCGCGCAACCAGTCAAGCAGAGCTCCGGCCTCGGGATCGAGCACCACCAGCTCGTCGACATCGCCGACGATCACATGGCGGTAATAGCCGCGCAGCCCCGCCACCAGCCCGTTCAGCAGCCGCCAGCGTTTCATGTCGAAATTCCGGTGCAGATCGCCGGGAATGCCGATGAGGTTGCAACCCTCGGCAATGCGGGCGACCTCGGGCTCATGACCATGGTTGACCACGGTGCAATTCTCGCGCCCCAGCAGGTCGCCGTAATAGCGCACCCATGTTTTCAGGAAGTCCGGATCGTCCCGCACCATGGTAATTGCCGCGCAAATGCTCTGCATCAAGATCTCTTTCGTGTCATCGCCTGCCCGGGTCCGAAGCGGCGCACGCCTCGTGCTGACTCGAACTCTAGCCGCGAGGGGCCGGAAAGACTATCGCCCAGAGGCGGCAGCGCGGGTAACATTCTGAAAATCGAAGGTGAGGCAGGGTCATGATTTCCGAGGCATTCCCAGAAACCGGCTGGCAGATCGCCCATGATGGCGGCGCAATCACCCGCTTTCAGGTGTTCGGAGAGCGCTCGTCGGGAACCAATTTCGTCAAGCGATTGCTGGGCCGCAATACCGCGCTGGTCCCGACCGAGGCGCTGGGATGGAAACACGCCCTGCCCCATATGACGGCGATCCCGGCGGATACGGCGGCGGTCTGCGTGATCCGCCACGCCGAGGATTGGGCGCGCTCGATGCACGCCAAGCCGTGGCATTGTCCGCCGCAGATGCAGGCGCTCGAATTCGCTGACTTCCTGCGCGCCGAATGGGCCACCATCGCCGACCGTGAACGCTATTTCCCGCCGCTCAAGGCGCTTGGCGGCGTCGGACAGCCCTTGCAACTGGATCGCCACCCGCTGACCGGCCTGCCCTATGCCAACCTGTTCGCAATGCGCCGGGCCAAGATCGAAGGGTTGCTGAGTTTTCTGAACCGCGGCTGCACGATGATCCTGTGTCGCCTCGAGGCGGTGCAAGGCGCACCGCGCGATTTCGTCGCTGCAATCGAGCAGAGCCTGGCGCTGCCACCTGCGCCGCAGGGGTTCCGCCCGGTGACAAAACGGCTTGGCGCACGCTTTGTGCCATCGGTCGTGCCGCGCCCCGCAACACCGCCGCAGCTTTCCAAAAACGACCTGACCTTCCTGCGCAGCCAGATCGACCTCGGAACAGAGGCCGCTTTGGGCTATCTCTACCGGGGCTGATGCCCGTCCTTTTCAACCGCTGATCGGATGCGGCGCAACCCCAGCCACACCGCAAGCACGACCGGCGGCACCGCCAGCGCGGTCAGCATGCCCTTGCTCACGCCGATTACATCCGCCAGCGGGTATAGCAGGTATCCCACCAGTGACACCGCGTAATAGCTGATCGCCACCACCGACAGCCCCTCGACGGTATGTTGCAGCCGCAATTGCAGGTCGGCGCGGTGGTTCATGCTTTCCAGCAAATCCTGATTTTGCGCCGAGCGCTTCACCTCGACCCGCGTGCGCAGCAGATCGCCCGCGCGCACGGCCCGCGCCGACATCGACTCCAGCCGCTTCTCGGCGCTCTTGACGGTGCGCATCGCCGGATCAAAGCGGCGCGCCATGAATTCACGAAACGTCTGGCGACCGCCGAACCGCTCTTCGCGCAAGACCGCGATGCGCTGCGTCACCAATGCCTCGTAAGCCTCTGTCGCAGAAAGACGAAAGGCCGTCTGCGCCGAGAGCGTCTCGAGCTCAGACGACACCCGCAGCAGCGCCGTCAGCGTCTCTTCTTCGGGCGCATTGCCATGGGTCATCGCGGTCATCAGCCGGGTAAGCTCCTCGTCGATCTCGGTCATCCGCCCAGCGATGGCCCGCACGCGGGTAAAGCCAAGCATCGACATCGCCTTATAGGTCTCGATCTCGCACAGGCGCTGCACCACGCGGCCAACCCGTCGCTCGCCGACCCCGCGCCGCGGGAAGACGGCAAACCGCAGATGTCCGCCCTGATCGATGCGAAAATCCCCCGCCACGATCATTGCATCATCCAGCACCGACGACACCGCCATGCTCTCGGTGACAAGCCAAGCGTTCGCCAGAAGGTTCACGTCGGCGTCATGGTCCGCCCGCTCGCAGATCCGGATCATCGCCGAGGTCACCCGCACGCCCGGCGCGCCCTCCAGCCAGTCATCGGGAAACACATCGAAATCCGCCGGATCAAAAGGCCGCTCGCCCAGCCCGGCAAGAAACACCGTATAAGACACGAATTCCGTGTGCTGCTCCCATTTGAGCACATGCTGCCCGATAGCCGCGGTGAAATGCGTCGCCCCCGGCTGCGGATGCTGCGTGCCATAGCGATCGAGCAACGCGATCAGATGCGCCAGATCCTTGGCCCGATCCCGAGAAGAGGCATCCTGCGCCTTCTTGATCGCAAGATACACCGCGCGGCAGGGTGCCTTCAAAGACGGAAACGGGCGCGCATGCAGCTCGTTGGCAAGCTGGTAGCGCAGCGGGTGATCCTGAATCGGCGGCATCGGGGCAGTCCTGACAATATGATTGATGGGAACGTACAGGCCTGCCGCGTCAAAGCAAGACATTTAATCTATATATTTCAGATAGTTAATTGAATACCTCGGCATACCGAACCAAAAGCTCGGAAAATCGGCGACCCTGCGACTGGTTTCGCACGGGGAACGCCGCTCTATACCGTCCTCCATACTGCCCTGTGCGCCTCGATGCGGCAATCAACCAGCTACCCCGCCCCCCCAAACCCCCCCAAGGCCCCCCGCGCCCCCCCGTCAGGGGGCCGAAAATATACCCCGGGTGGAGGGGGGGGGGGGCGCGCGCCGCGGGGGCAGGGCGCCC
>NZ_JAUOQN010000061.1:0-26082 GCF_030547555.1 Salipiger sp. 1_MG-2023
AACAGCGTCATCATCAAACGCCATGTCCATGCTGCCGCCAAGCCGGGCACGTGGTTGAGCGGAATGCTGTCCCGCAAGCCACCGATGCTGGTGCGGGTGGCGCTGGCAAACAGCCCTCTCACACATGCTCCGCATGTGTTGCCGGGCGACGACTGGCACGGATCGTTTGGGCCCCCCTCTTGGCAGCATGCTGTGCATGCGCCTGCCGGGCAAGGGGTGGCCCGCGGTGGTGTCTACAAGGCTCCGGCCACGGCGGCGTAAGCCGTGAGGGTCGCGAGGACGTCGGAGCGAAAGAGGGGCAAAGAGCAGTTTGGCGCAATCGTCGTGAGACGGGATCGGGAGAACCAGTGTGCAACAGAGTGCCTGAGAGCACGCGGCTTTGATCTGGACCCGATCTTCGAACACCATACGGGCCCGCGGCAAGTGTGACGCCGCATCATGAGGCCGGACACATGTCAGCACCCGATGACGCGCCAAAATCAGCGCTAAAATACTTCTTGCGCTTGGGGCGGTTACACGTGTTGCATAAAACCTGTAAGGGATTCATCTCTTGAATCGAGCATAGTAGACGGGTGGCATGAGCGAGCCCACACCGGCCGTCTACAAGACCAAGAGCTGACCCTCCTACAATGAGGCGCTCAAGCGCCGTGGTTCGCTGACCGGCAGCACATGCTTGCATGTGTGAGAGGTTGGTTTGATCCCGTCGTGACCTGGCAGGCCGCGCCGACCGGCAAGCGTAGTCGCCAGCCCGACGATAGCGATGTAGCGATCCAGACCTGCCTTACGATGACGGTGCTGTTAGGCATGGCGCTCAGGCAGACGACCGGGCTCGTTGAGAGTGGTCTGCCCCTGGCGGCCGTCTCATGCTGCTACCGTCAAGTTGGCAATCCCATCTCACTATCAGGCTGCCTTTGCCCGCCGCGCTTCCTGCCAGCAGTCGATCAACTGCTCGAAGCGCGCGCGCATCATGGCCTTCGCCGCGACATCGTCGATGTCGCCGGTAAGCCAGGCTCGGGCCGCTGCGCCGAAGATCGTGCGGCCTACGGCGAAGCCCCGAACATGCGATGAGCGCGCCGCACGGGTGATGCTCTGGGCAAGCACGTCGGCTGGTGCGTCGAGACCCAGCAGCAGGACGCCCCGGCACCATCGGTCGTTGCGTTCGAGGGTCTCGCCGACTGCAGCCCAGCCCGCATCGCTCTGATCGCCAAGCTTCCACCAATCAGGCCGGATACCCTCATCGTAGATCTGCTGCATTGCCTGCGCGGTCGCGATCTCGCCGGCAGTACTTTCGGCGGTGGTGATGATCTCAAGCAGGAATTCATGCCGGGTCAGCCGCGCCGCCGAAGCAAGGCGGTGCATTTGGTCCATCTGTTCGCGGCGCAGGGGTTCGGGGTCGTCGGGGTTGTAGAAGACGAGGCATTTCACCACGTGATCGTCGGGCCAGGAGGCCAGCTCGCCGCCCAGCGAGGCGGCTCCCTCGAACTTCAGTGGACGCGAGCCGGGCAGTTCGACCGGGCGCCCGATCCACATGCCCTCGCGCTCGGCGCGGAACAGCGCCTGTCGGCCGTAGGTGCTGTCGAGCAGCGTGCCGAGCATCATGCCGGGGCGGCGCGCCTCGAGCATGGCGTCGAGCGCCAACTCCTTGAAGGCGGCGATGCGGGCAGGATCGGCGCCGGACTCGGCTGCCATCGCCTCGAGCTGCGAGCGATGGTCGACGGCAAAGGCACAGACGTCGTCCCAGACGCCGCGACGGTTGGTGGCCCAGTGCACGTGCTCGAGATCGGCGTCCTCGCGCAGGCGCGGGTTGATCACACCGCGCGACAGGAAGAACTGCAGCTCCTCCCAGCTCGGGTAGGCAGGGGCACAGCCGTGGCGTGACACAGCCAGCGCGCCGCAGGCGTTGGCAATGCGGCAGCATTCCTCGATCGGCAGGTCGCGCACGTATCCGCGCAGGAAGCCTGCCATGAAGCCGTCGCCTGCACCCAGCACGTTGAACACCTCGACCGGGAAGCCCTGTGACGAGATGCCGTCCTCGAGATTCTGGGGAATGTCATCGGGGAAGACCAGGCAACCTTTGGGGCCAGTCTTGAGAACGATGGTCGCTCCCGACACGTTGCGAATGTTCAGAAGCGCCTCGCGGGTGTCGGTGGAGCCGCCAGCGATGTGAACCTCTTCATCGGTCCCCACCACCACGTCGCAGCCGGGCAGGATGCGCTGCACGCGAGCGGTGATCTCTGGATCGGCGACGAAACGGATGTCGCCCTGACCGGCGCCGAGCAATCCCCAGAGGTTGGGGCGGTAGTCGATGTCGAACACCACCTTGCGCCCGGCCTCGCGGGCGATGCCCATGGCCTTGAACGAGGCGGCCTCGAGGTGGGGTTTCGAGAAATGCGTGCCGGTCACCACGATGGCGCGGGCCGAGCGAATGAAGTCCGGGTCGATGTCGTCCTCGCTCAGCGCGGCGTCGGCGCAGTCGGTGCGCACGAAGAGCAGCGGGAAGTTGCGGTCGTCCTCGATGCCGAGAAAGGCCATGGCCGTCAGGCGCTTCGGGTCGGTGGCAAGGCCGCAGGTCTCGACGCCCTCGGCCTGAAGCGTCTCGCGCACGAAACGGCCGATCTGGTCATCGCCGACGCGGCTCAGAAGTGCGGTCTTGAGGCCAAGCCGGGCTCCGCCAACGGCAATATTGGTCGGACAGCCGCCGATGTATTTCGAAAAGCTGCGAGCGTCCTCCATCCGACAGCCGATCTGGTCGGCGTAGAGATCCGCGCAGGTGCGGCCGATGGTGATGACGTCATATTGCGGCGAGGGCAGGGTGGACATGGGTTTCCTCAGTCTTCCTTGGTGGACTTGGCAGCGCAGAGCGTCCCGGCGCGAATGGCCAGGACCAGCGCGAGCGAAATCGTTGCGTTGAGCGAACGGAAGCCGTCTACGCTGGCCTCCGAGATCTGGAACCAGCTGTCGGCGTGAATGAAGGGAGCGCGCGCGAGATCGGTGATCGCGATAGTCTTCGCCCCGGCGGCACGGGCGCGCTCGAAGGCGGCGATGGTCTCTTCGGCGCTCGGGTGGAACGAAATCGCGACGACCACGTCCTCGGGGCCGACGGTGACCATCTGCTGGGCCAACGTGCCACCGATCCCGTCAAGCAGATTCGCGGGGACTTCGAGACGGGCGAGGTTATAGGCAAGGTAGGTGGCCGCGGTGAACGTCCGTTTCTGAGCGAGGACATGCACGATGCGCGCTTCGGCCAGCAGTTTCGCGGCGGCCTCGATCTTGTCGGCAGGGGCGGCGCGCTGCAGGTCGCGCAGCGACGCTATACCGGCCTCTACGAAGCGCTCGGTCATCTCTGCGGTGTCCACGGCGGCACCGCTTTTCTCGAGGTTGCGGATGCGTTCCTGGTAGGACCCGGCGCTGGCGTGCAGTTCACTGCGGAACACCGCCTGCATTTCGGAGAAGCCGGAGTAGCCGAACTGTTGTGCGAAGCGGACGATGGCTGAGGGCGCCACGCCGATCTCGTCACTGAGCGTCGCTGCGGTGCGCAGGGCCACGGCCGAGGGATCTCGCAGCGCGAAATCCGCGATCAGCTTCAAGCGCTTGCTGAGATCGTCATAGGCTGCGGCAATCTTGTCCCGCAGGCTCTCGTAGTCGGTCACAGGTCGGCTTTTGTCACTGTCTGATGGCACGGGCTTGGGTCTCCTCCGGCTGGCTCGCTACTTTTAGAATGAAAATTCCATATTGACTAGTTTATAAACGTTATGTTCTAAAACGCCCCGCATCAAGCGCATATTTTTAGCGCGAAGGGAGGGGGAAGACGTGAAAGCCTGTGTGATTCACGGTGCTCGGCAGGTCCGCATCGAACAAAAGCCACAACCGATTCCGGGGCCTGGCCAATTGCGTCTGAACTTTGCCTTCGGCGGCGTCTGCGGTTCGGACATGCACTATTTCGAGCACGGTCGCGTCGGCGACTCGGTGTTGCGCGGGCCAATGGTCCTCGGGCATGAATTCTCCGCCGTCGTCGACGAGGCCGGGGCGGGTGTCGAAGGCTTTGCACCGGGCGACAAGGTCGCCGTGACCCCCGCGCTGCCCTGCCAACGTTGCGACTACTGCCACCGGGGCCTGACCAATCTTTGCACTGACATGTCGTTCATGGGCAGCGCTGCGCGCTTCCCACATTGCGATGGTGGCTTCGCCAGTGCTCTCGTGGTCGAGGCACGTCGGTGCATCAGGCTTCCCGAGGTTGCCGACCTGCGCCACGTGGCGATGGCCGAGCCATACGCGGTTGCGCTGCACGCCATCTCGATGGCGAGCGATCTTGCCGGTGCGACAGTTCTGGTCACCGGCGCCGGCGTGATCGGTCAGATGTGCGCCACCGCCGCGCGTGCGGCCGGGGCAGCTCGGATCCTGATGAGCGACATCGCTCCTGCGGCGCTGGAGCGCGCCCGCGGTCTCGGTGTGGACGAGGTCTTTGATGCCGCAGATCCCGCGGCAATTGCGGCGCTGACCGAGGCGCAGCGGTGCGATGCGGTTTTCGAGGCCTCGGGAGCTGCGCCTGCGCTCAGCACTGCGATTGCCGCCTGCAAACCCCGTGGCGTGGTGGTGCAGGTCGGGTTCCTGCCGCCGAAGGCGCCAGTGGACTTCGCGAAACTACTCACGCGTGAGATCACTCTCGTTGGCACCTACCGCTTCATCAATGAATTCGCTGAGGCCGTTCGACAGATCGTGGCTGGCGAGGTGGATCTGCGCCCGATGATCTCGGCTGATCTGTCACTGGATGCGCCAGAGGCGGTATTCGAGCGCGCGTTCGACAAGGCCGAGACCCTGAAGGTCATGGTGCATTTCTGATGATGTGGGAGCTTTCCTACAACCGGGCCGCGCTGAGGTCGCATGCCGCCCATCTCGGGGTTGGGGCGTTTCACCGCGCTCACCAACAGGGCTACTACGACGATCTCGCCTGCGCGGGCGGCGATTGGGGCGTCGTCGGCGTCAACCTCACGCCACCGGATCTCGCGGAGCGTCACGCGGCACAGGGCGGGGTTTACTCCGTACTGACAGAGGATGGCGATGGCGCCACCTGCCGTCCTATCGGCACGCTGCTGGAACTGCACGACGCCGCCTCTGCCCCCGGATTGGACTGGGCCGGGATCAGTTTCGCAACCCTCACCATCACCGAGAAGGGCTACTGCCACCACTCCGGTACCACGGAGCTCGACCCTGACAAGGTGGTAGCGGATCTGGCGACGCCAGAGACGCCACGCACCGCCATCGGCTACCTCGCATGGATGCTCGAGCGGCGCCGGCGCGCGGGGCAGGGGCCTATCACACTGGCGAGCTGCGACAATGTTCCAGACAACGGCGTACTGCTCGGCGCGGTGCTGACCGACTACGCCGCGCGCGCCTTTCCGGAGTTGTCGCGCTGGATGGCGCAAAACGTCGCTTTCCCGACGTCGATGGTCGACCGCATCGTACCCGCCATGTCCGACGCCAGCCGCGCCAGGCTCGAAGTGGCTTGCGGATGCGCGGATACGCTTGGCGTGGTGGCAGAGCCGTTCAGGCAATGGGTGATCGAGGACCGCTTCGCCGCGTCACGACCGGCACTTGAGCATGTGGGTGTACAGGTGACGTCCGACCTCGCCTCCTACGAACACATGAAACACCGGCTGCTCAACGGGCTGCAGTCGGCCTACGCCGAGCTTGGCCGGCTGTGTGGCCACGAGGGCTCGCACGGGGCGGCTACCGATCCAGTGCTTGCCGCCTGGGCGGTGCCGTTCCTCGCCTCGCAGTCTGACACACTGACCTGCCCAGAGGGCGAGGATCTGGAAATCTATGGCCGTACCAGTCTGCGCCGGCTTCAAAACCCGACGATTCACCACCCGCTGAACCAAATCGCCAGCGATGCCAGCTTCAAGCTGCCGCAGCGCATCGGCGCCCCAGCGGCGGAGCTCCTGGCTCGGGGCGCCCGGGCCGAGGCGCAGGCAATGGTGCTTGCGGGTTGGGCGCTTCAGGTGGGCGATGGCCAGGTTGACTGTGGCGGTGTCACGGTCTCCGACCCGATGGCAACAGATCTTGCCGCGCTCAGGACGCGTCACGGGGGCAGTGCAGAGGATCTCGCTCGAGCACTTCTGGCGCAGCCCATCTGGCCCGAGCGACTGCGGACCGACCCGGACTTCGCCGCTGCCACGGCCCATTGGATCCGTGCTTTCGCGGCCGCCACGCCGGCCACGCGTCGCGCCCGGATCGAGGAATTCTTAAGGGAGAGGATGAATGCGTAAGGTCCTGGGTGGGCGCACGCCCGAAGAATGGCTCGGGGCGATCCTGATGACGACCGTGGTCGGCCTGCTAGGCTTTCAGGTGATTGCCCGTTTCGGCATGGGCCGCTCGTTCAGCTGGCTCGAGGAAGTGAGTCGTTTCGCCTTTGTCTGGGCGGTCTATTTTGGCTTCGTAATCGCCGCCGAAGGCGACCGGCATATCCGCGTCTCGCTGCACCTCGAGTTCCTGCCGCAGAAGTGGAAGCTGGCGATGCTGACTCTCGCCGACCTGCTGTGGCTCGTCTTCAACGCCGTCGTCATCTGGCACGGCTACTGGTTCACCGTCTCCATGTTTGAATTTCCCTACATCTCGCAGACCACCGGCATCAACTTGGTGTGGGTCCAAATGATCGTGCCGCTTGGCTTTGCCTTCATGTCCGTCCGCATCGTGCAGGTCATGGTGCGCCGTTGGCGCACCGGCGACGGCCCGGCCGACGCGCGGATGGGAGAATAAGATCATGGATCCGACTCTCCTTATGGCGCTGTCCTTTGTCGTCCTACTGCTTATCGGCGTACCCGTCGGCATCTCGATCGGCTTGGCGGCGGTGCTCGCCATGGCCTCGGCCAACATGCCCATGTCCTACCTCGTGCAGACCGCCTACAGTGCAGTCGACGAGTTCACCATCATCGCCGTGCCGATGTTCATCCTCGCCGGCACACTGATGGAGAAAGGCGGGCTGACACAAAGGCTCATCGGCTTCTCTCGCTCCATCGTCGGCCCGGCGCCGGGCGGACTTGCCACTGTCACCATCGTCGCCTGCACCTTCTTTGCTGCAATCTCGGGTTCAGGCCCGGCCACCACCGCAGCCATTGGCTCGATCATGATCCCGGCCATGATCAAGGATGGTTACGACAAGGGTTTCGGCGCAGCCATCACGTCGTCGGCTGGCGGTATCGGCGTGGTAATCCCGCCGTCGATACCGATGATCATCTATGGCATCACCTCGGAGACTTCGATCAGCGCGCTCTTCGTGGCGGGCGTGATCCCGGGCTTGCTGCTGGCAGTGGCACTCTGGGCCACCAGCCGCTTCATTTCGGTCAAACGCGGCTACAGCTCCGGTGATGTCGAGGCCCGCAGCCTGCACAACATCGGCCGCAGTGCATGGGAAGCGAAATGGGCGCTCGCGGCGCCGGTGCTGATCCTCGGCGGCATCTACACCGGCATTTTCACGGTGACCGAAGCTTCGGTTGTGGCGGTGCTCTATGCGCTGTTCGTCGGCATCTTCGTTTACCGTGAGATCCGCGTGTCGCTCTTCGTCGACGCAGTGGTGTATGCGGTGCGTATCACCGGCACCGTGATGCTGGTGCTGGTCACCGGTCGCATCATCGGTCGTATGCTGTCGATGTTCCAGGTGCCGCAGCAGGTTTCCGGTTTCCTCATCGACGCGGTATCGGATCCAACCATGCTGATCCTGTTGGTGCTGCTCATGCTCGTTTTCATCGGGATGTGGATGGAGACGCTGACACAGATCATCATCCTGACTCCGTTGCTGCTGCCGGTGGTCGCCAATGTCGGGATAGACCCGATCCAGTTCGGCATCATTTTCGTGATCGCCTGCGAGATCGGCTACTCGACGCCGCCCCTCGGGGTGAACCTCTTCGTCGCCTCGGAAATCGGGGAGACCACCGTGGAGAAGGTGTCGAAGGCCTCGATCCCGTTCCTCTGCGCCGAGATCGCCGTGATGGTGCTGGTTGCCTTCGTGCCCCAGCTCACCCTCTGGCTGCCCAGGATGCTGGGCTTCATAAGCTGAACGTCATCAGGAGGAGACTACATTGAAACTGTTCACCAAGACCCTTGCCACGGCCGTGTTCGCGCTGTCGGTGGCCATGCCCGCGCTGGCGGCCGACTACACCATGCGTCTCAGCCATGGCGACAACGAGAACAACCCGACCCACAAAGGGGCGCTGAAATTCGAGGAGCTCGTCGAGAAGTACTCCGATGGTCGCATCGACGTGCAGATCTTCCCGTCGAACCAGCTTGGCTCGGAGCAGGAAGTGGCGCAGGCGCTGCGCATGGGCTCGATCGAGGCCGAGATCCTCTACACCGGCAACCTCGTGCCACTGGCCCCCTCGGTCGGCGTAATGATGCTGCCCTATGCCTTCACCTCCAACGAAGAGGCCCACGCCGCCATGGACGCGCTGAAGGATCCGCTGAACGAGCGTCTTCCGAAGGAGGCGGGCGTGCGGGTGCTGGGCTATTTCGAGAAGGGATTCCGCGTGCTCACCAACAGCGAGCGCGAGGTCAAGACCATGGACGACCTGAAGGACCTCAAGATCCGGGTCTCGAAGAACAACATCGCCATCGAGACCTTCAAGTCCTGGGGACTCGATCCGATCCCCATGGCCTGGGCCGAGGTCTTTCCGGCGCTGCAGCAGGGGGTGATCGATGGTCAGGAGAATCCCTACACCACTGCGATCTCCTCGAAGTTCTACGAAGTGCAGAAGTATATCACCGAGATTCACTACCTGATCTGGTCCGGCCCGATCATCGTCTCCGAGCGCTTCTACCAGGGTCTCCCCGAGGACCTGCAACAGGCGCTCGACAAGGCCGGTGTAGAGGCCGCTCAATACGAGCGCGAGGTTTCGGCGGAAGAGACTGAGGCCGCTAAGGAAAAGCTGGTCGAACTCGGTATGGCCCTCACCGGCGCACCTGAAGACGAGGTGAAATGGCAGGAAGCGGCCAAAGCCCTGTGGCCTCAGTTCGCGGCCGATATCGGCGGCGCGGAATGGGTCGAGGAAGCAACGCAGATCATGACCAACGCCATCGCAACACAATAAGTGTGGCGCTTCGAAGCAGATAGCTTGAATAACCGCCTTTTCCAGGCAGGCCAGCTTCCACAAGCTGGCCTGTCTGTTCGTTCGGGATTGCCAACCTGACGGCATCAGCATGAGACGGCCGCCAGGGGTGTTTGTGTCAGGCGGTCATTTCGAGCGCATAGTTGTGCCACAGGCCGAAGGCATCGGATCCTGCATGGCGGTATGAGGCGGTGGAGAGGCGAAAGCGACGAGGTCTGAAAATTGTATTGATTTGATCGTGGGCCGCGAGGAACCTTAGCGCCTGCCGGATCGTTTTGGACCGGCCCATGACCTTGTCTCGCTTCCGGATTGGTCGGTGTGACCCTTCTATGCGTTTGTTGAGTCCTTTATGTGCCCGGTGATCGGCTTCAGGCCCGAGAGCACGGATCGGTTTGATGTAACTGCGCAATTTGTCAGTCACGACGACACGCGGCTTGCCATAGCGGGCGATCAGCCGGGCAAGGAAACGCTTGGCGGCTTTGGCATTTCGGCGTGGTTGCACAAGGATATCCAGCACATCCCCATTCGCGTCCACCGCTCGCCACAACCACTGCTTCGCGCCGTTGATCGGAACGACGACTTCGTCCAGATGCCACTTGTCGGCAGCAGCGGGGCGGTCACGCTTGATGCAATCGGTGAAATGCCGACCAAACCGGTTCACCCATTTGCGCACGGTTTCCCCCCTGACGGCTACACCGCGTTCGGCAAGAAGATCCTCGAAGTCCTCAGTGCTGAGCGCGAAGCGATGATAGGCCCACACCGCGTAGGCCACGGCTTCACGAGGAAAACGATAGCCTTTCAGGCACGGCATCTCAGCTGCTATCATCATGCCAAAACGCTAGACGCCCCCAGGGGCTTCAGAAAGTTGGCAATGCCCATCATACCGCCACGCTCGAGGCGACGGGTTCAGCCTCTGGGCCGATTATACCGCCGAAGTGGCGGCGTGATCGCCCGATGTCCAGAGCTTTAAAAGCCACGAACAGCAACTTGGCAATCCCGAACCCCGGTGTTCGCATGTTGTTGCGCGCTCAGCCCGGCGCGAAGCTTGGCTTCGGCAGGGGCCGCAGGTGCGAGACATAGCCGCGCAAGGTCTCGGGCGCGATCAGGTCGGGGTGGTGGCAATCAAGCTCGATGCTGGTCACGCCCTGCGCATAGGGGCGCCACAGCGCCGCGTGCCGGGCGCTGCCCGCCTGATCGCGCAGCGCGGTGACATGGGTCAGCGGCGCGCGCAGGCGCGGCTCGCGGTGGTTGCGCACCAGCGCATTGGTGGCCCGGACAGAGCGGATCACCCCGTCTTGCACCGCTTGCGGCAGTTGCGCCAGCGGGTGCCCGTGCCGGCGCAGAAACCCCATGATCGCCGAGCGGGTATCGAGGTGACGGTGCGCCTCGGGATCAAAGCCCGCGATGGCCAGAAGCGCGCGCAGCGCGGTGGCCTCGTCCGGTTCCGGCTCGGCGCACCAGCACTCCGAAGGGTAGGCATCGAGCAATAGCAGCGTGTCGATGCGGCGGCCTCGGCGTTCGGCCTCGGCGGCCATGGCATGGGCGATGATGCCGCCCAGCGACCAGCCCAGCAGATCCAGCGGCCCGTCGGGCTGGATCTGGTCGACACGATCCATGTAGCTGCGCGCCATGGCGGTCAGGCTGTCGGGCGCGGGGCTGTCGTGCAGCAGCGGCGATTGCAGCCCGATTACCGCGCGCCCCGGCAAGGCCTTGGCGAGCGCGCGATAGCACCACGCCAGCCCGCCCGCCGGATGCACCGCAAACAGCGGTGCGCCGCCCGCGCCAAGGTGCAACACGGGGCCGGTGCCATCGTCGCGTTCCGTCGGCACGCTCAGCCGCCGCGCCAGATCTCCTAGCACCGGATTTTCCAGCACCGCGCCCAGACCCGGATCGCGCCCGGTTTCCTCTTCGATGCGCAGGCAAAGCCGCACAGCGCCAAGGCTGTCGCCCCCGGCGCTGAAGAAATCGATCTCCGCGCTCGCGGGGGCCGTCAGCCCGAGAATTTCGGCGTATAGCCCGGACAGAAGGGTTTCCTCGGGGCTTTGCGCGGCGCGGCCAAAGGTGGAGTCGATCGGTTTGGGCAGCGCCTTGCGGTCAAGCTTGCCACTTGGGGTCAGCGGCAGCGAGCTGAGCAGAACGATCTGCGCGGGCATCAGCGCCAGCGGCAGCCGGTCTGCCAGCGCCGGGCGGATCGCCGACGCATCGGCCCCCGCACGCGGCACGGCATAAGCGAGCAGCCGGGCCTGCCCGTGGGCCTCATCGACGATCACCGCGCCTTGCGCCGCAAGGCCGGTGGCATGCAACGCGGCCTCGATCTCGCCCAGTTCGATGCGCATGCCGCGGATCTTGACCTGACCGTCGGCGCGCCCCTGATAGGTCAGCACACCCTGATGATCCGATACCGCGATATCGCCGGTGTCATACATGCGCCCGGCCTGAAACGGGTCGGGGAGGAAACGCTCGGCGGTCAAGTCGGGCTGGCCCAGATAGCCCTGCGCCAACTGCCGCCCCGCCAGAAACAGCCGCCCCGGCACGCCGTCCGCCACCGGACGATGGCGCGCATCCAGCAGGTAGGTGCGGGTGTTCCAGACCGGGCGGCCAATGGGGATCGAAGCGCCCTGCGCCAGCGCCAAAGCCTCTTGCGCGGTGACATCCACCGCCGCTTCGGTCGGACCGTACAGATTGTGCAGCCGCCCTTTGATCCGGGTGTGAAAGCGCTGCGCAAGCCGGGTGGGCAGGGCCTCGCCACTGGCAAAGACGCGCGGAATGCAAAGACCGTCGGATGCGGGCGCATCGAGGAACAGCTCCAGCATCGAGGGCACGAAATGCATCGCGGTGATCGCCTGCCTGCGCACCAGCCCGGCCAGCGCCACCGGGTCGCGATGCGCGCCGGGAGGCGCGACCACCAGCGTCGCCCCGCTGAGGAACGGCATGAACAGCTCCCATACCGACACATCGAAGGTGGTCGGGGTCTTTTGCAAAATACGGTCGCCGGGGCCGATGGCGTAGGTATCGCGCATCCACAGCAACCGGTTGACGATGGCGTCATGGGTGATGACCACCCCCTTGGGCGCGCCGGTCGATCCGGAGGTGAACAGAACATAGGCCGGATCGTCGGGCTTTGGCGGCAGCGGCGTGGTTTCGGCGCCGGGGCTGGACGCTTGCAGCACCGGGATATCGCCAAAGGTGCTGCCCGGCGCGGCAAGGATCGCGGCGGGGGCGGCGCGGGCGATCATCGCCGCGCGCCGGGCGCTGTCGTCTTCGGGATCAAGCGGCACATAGGCCGCCCCCGCCCGCAGCACCCCCAGCAGCGCGATCAGCAGATCGACCGAACGCGGCAGCGCCACACCAACGATATCGCCGCGCCCGATGCCGCGCCCGGCAAGCCGGCGAGCCAGCGCGGCGCTTTGGCGATCAAGCTCGCCGTAGCAAAGGCGGGTGTCGCCGAACAGCAGCGCCGGGGCGTCGGGGGTGGCGCGCATCTGCGCCTCGATCAGCGCGGGCAGGGTGGTGCGGGGCACATCATGGGCGGTGTCGTTGCGCGCGATGATGTGGCGGGCGGTTTCCGCCGAGGTCAGCGTCGCAACATCGGCCAGCCTGCCTGCATCGACGGCGCGGGTCAGGAAATCGGTCAGTCGGTCGCACAGCGCCTCGACTTCTGGCGCCGTATAAAGCGCGTCATTGGCATCGACTTGCGCCAGCAGCCCTGTTTTCGGATCGCCCCGGAAACACAGCGTCAGATCGTCGACCGAGCCCGCGCCAAGGATCTTGAGCCTTGTTTTGCAGCCGGGCAGCGCGGGGCAGGCATCGAAGGGCAGGATATTGATCAGCGGCCCCCAAAGCCGCCGCCCCGCCCCGATGCGGCCAAGCTCGCGCGCCAGCGCCTCGCCCCGGTAGCGCCCGTTGCGGCGCATCGCTGCCAGACCGGCGCCGACTTGCCCGACCCAATCGGCAAGCGGCGCGTCCTCATCCAACGTCAGGCGCAGCGGCAGCACGTTGACCTGCGTCGAGACGGTGCGCGCGACGCGGCCCATGCGGTTTTGCAGCGGAATGCCGAGGACGATCTCCTGCGTCTCGCCGGTGGCGATCTGCGGCATATGGCGGGCGATGAAGGCCCCCGCCAGTGCGCTCAGCGCATCGGTCCAATGCACATCTGCGCGCGTGGCCAGCGCCTCCAGCGCGGCGCCAGTGGCTTGCGGCAAGGGCCGTTCGGCACGCTGAAACCAACGCCCGTCGCCATCTGCGCCGCGGCCCATGCTGTCGATGGCGGGCAGATCCTGTAGCTGCTCGTGCCACCAGGCGCGTTGACGGGCGCGGGCGGGCGCGCCAGCAAAGCGCGCCTCATCTTCGATGGCGCGATCAAAGGGGGTGAGCGGATCACCCGGCAGCTGCGTTCCGATTTGCCCCCCGATTTGTGCTGCGTAAAGCGCGGCCAGCCGTCGGGTAACTTGCACCATCGCCTGCCCGTCGGCGGCGATGTGGTGGATGCGCAGCGTCAGCACGTGCCGCAGCGCGCTCAGCCGCCACAGCGTGACCCCCGCCACCGGCCCGGTTTGCAGACCCATCGGCTCGCGCGCCTCGGACAGGATCGCTGCGTCGATATCGCGCTTTGTCTCGCGCTGCACCAGTCTTGGCGCGCCGTCCGGCTCAAGGCGCTGCTGCGGCCCTTGCGGCCCATCGCGAAAACGCAAGGACAGGCTTTCGGCTTCTTGACCCAGCGCCTTTACCGCGCGGGCAAGCGCCTGCGGATCAAACGGCCCGTCAATAAAAAGCGCCTGCCCGGTGACCAACACCGGGCTTTGCGGATCGCGCGCCTGCGCATACCAGATGCCAAGCTGCGCTTCGGTCAGGGGTCGCCAAGTCATTGCGCCGCCCGTGCGATATCCCAGAACGCGGCCAGCGTTTCGCATTCATACAGCTTTTCTGACGGCAGCGTCGGCTGCAGCTCTTCCCAGCCCATCAACAGGCGCATCAGTGCAATGCTGTCCAGCCCGAGATCGCCAAGATGCTCATCGCTTGGCACCTCCTCGACGGGCAGGTCCAGCGCGGCGGCCACATCGGCGCGCATCTTCTCGAGAGTCAGTGTCATGCGGAAGGGTCCAATTCGGAAAGTACATCGGCGCGCAGCGTCTCACGCAGCTGCCGGCGCGAAATCTTGCCCACGGCGGTGGTGGCAAAACCATCGACCATGCGGATCTCGTCGGGGATCTTGAATGCGGCGACCTCGCGGCTGCGCAGGTATTTGCGGATCTCGGTCGGGCTCGGCGCGTCGCCGCGGGGCTGGATAAAGGCGCAGGCCCGCTCGCCCAGCCGCGCATCGGGGATCGACACCACCACCGCGTCGAATACGCCGGGATGGCCGAGCAGCAGGTCTTCGACCTCTTCGGCGCTGATCTTTTCGCCGTTGCGGTTGATCTGATCGTTGGCCCGCCCCTGCACCACAAGATGTCCAGAAGGCAGGCGGATCACGATGTCGCCGGTGCGGTAGAAGCCGTCTTCGGTAAAGCTGCGGGCGTTGGCGCTGTCGTCGTCGTGATAGGCGCGGATGGTATAAGGCCCGCGCGTCAGCAGGTTGCCGGGCTGGCCATCGGGCACGGGTGCGCCTGCGTCATCGAGGATCAGCACCTCGTCATCGGGGCTGATGGGGCGCCCCTGGGTGCCGGTGACGATCTCGTTCGGGTCATCGTCGCGCGTGTAGTTCACCAGCCCTTCGGCCATCCCGAACACCTGTTGCAGGCGGCATCCCAGCAGCGGCGGAACCCGCCGCGCGCTTTCAGGCAGGAATTTCGCGCCGCCGACCTGAAGCGTGTTCAGCGTCGGCAGATCGGGCCGCGCCTTTTGTGCCGCATCGAGCCAGAGCAGCGCCAGCGGCGGCACGAGGCCGGTGATCGTCACCCCCTCGCGGGCGATCAGCGGAAAGGCGATCTGCGGCATCGGCGCGGCGCAGAGCACCACCCGGCCCCCGGCATAGAGCGCGCCGAAATGCCCCGGCGAGGACATGGTGAAATTATGCGCGACGGGCAGCGCAGCGAGATAGACGCTGCGCTCGGTGATGCCGCAGATGTCGTTGCTGGCGCGGATGGAATAGAGATAATCGTCATGGCTTCGCGGGATCAGTTTGGGCAGCCCGGTGGACCCGCCCGAGATCTGGCAGAACGCCACCGCCTGCGGATCGGGATCGGGCGGCAGGCTGGCGGGATCGCCCGCGATCGCGTCCATGTCCAGCGCGCCCTCGGGCGCATCGCCCGCGACAATCACATGCGCCAAGCCGGGTAGATCGGCGCGCAGGCCCATCATCATCGCGGCGTGGTCGAACCGGTCGATCCGGCCCTGCACAAGGACCGCCCGCGCCTGCGCCTTGCGCGCCAGATGCGTCACCTCTGTGCGGCGATGGGCGGGCAGCGCAAAGACCGGCACCAGCCCGGCAGCAAAGGCCGCGAACACGGCCTGAAAGAAACCCGGTGCGTTGCCCATCTGGATCAGCACCCGGTCACCGGGCATCAGCCCCAGCGCCAACAGCCCGGCCCCAAGCGCCCGCGCCCGGGCGTTCAGCGCGCCATATGTCAGCTGGTCCTCGCCCGAGGTGATCGCCACGCGGTCGGGGTGATCGGCGGCGCGGGCGCGCAGCATGGCGGGAAAGGTCTCGCCCCGCCAATACCCTGCGGCGCGGTAGCGCGCGGCAAGATCGGCGGGCCAGATCTGGGTGGGGGCGGTTTGCGTCGGCTCTGTCATGGGGCTCTCATGCGGTGAGACGGGGCCGCGACGGGCGCGGCCCCGGCGTGGCGTCACTTGGCGGTGAGGCGGGTCAGCTGGTGGGCGGTGGGGTCGTCTTCGCCCGCCGATTTGTTGACCACATAGACGTTGCCCTGCCCATCCTGCGCGAGGTGGTTCGGGGTCGAGCCGACATCGAGATTGGCCAGCAGTTCGCCCTCGGGGTCGAGCACGGCGACGGAATGCCCGTTGCGCAGCGCGATAAAGACATTGCCCGATTGTGGTTCGACCACGGCGTTCAGCGGGTTGGCCCCGACGTTGACCTGCCGCAGCACCTCGCCGCTGGTGCCGTCGATGACGCTGATCGTGTCATTGCCCTGCGCCACGGTATAGACGCGGCTGCCATCGGGGCTGGCCGCAAGGCCGATGGTGTTGTCGGACCCGTCGATTGGCCAGGCGGCGTCCTGCGCGCCGCTGGCAAGGTCGATCACCGCAACCTCGTCGCTGCGCAGCGACGAGACGAACAGCTTGCCCGCCTCGGGGGCGAGCGACAGGCTTGCGGTGGCAAAATCCTGCCCCCGGCGCGAAGAGGTCAGCGTGATCGGCGTCAGCTCTTCGAGCGTTTCGGTGTCGAATACATGCACCAGTGGTTTGAAGGTCGCGGTCACATAGACCTTGCCATCGTGGTAGACGGCATCGCGCGGGTGCGACACGGTGCCTGCGTCGAACTGCTTGATCAGGCTCAGGTTATCCGAGCTGTAGACCGCCACCGTGTTCTGCCGGGTGTTGGTAACCCAGACCTGCCCCGGTGCCACGCCAACGCCGTAGACGGCAAAGACGCCGCCGTCAGAGCCATCCGCGCGCGCAGGTGCGGCGGGGGGCGTGACGCGGGCGGTGATCTCCATGGTGTCGGGGTCAAGCTTGGCCAGTTCCGACACCTTGACCGGCGGGCGGCCCACCGCGCCGGTGACGAACACCGCACCATCGCCGATTGCGACCTGATAGGGGTTGTGCACGATCTCGACCGATTGCGCGCTGTAGGCGTCGGTATTGATCGCGCCCAGCTCCTTGGACACCTTCAGATCGAAGGTCGTCGCATAGGGCGCATCGCCGCCCATCTCGACCACCACCGGATAGACCCCAGCTGCGGTGCCTGCGGGGATGGCGAGTTTTGCCGTAAGCCGGCCTTCGTCGTCGGCGGTGAAGGGCGAGCCAGCCAGCGCCTCTCCGCCTTGGCGCAGCGTCACCGGCTGGCCGGGGGCAAAGCCGCGCGCCTGCACCTCTGCTTCGCCGCCCGCAACGATGGGGCCGCGGTTCGGACCCGACGCACCGATGCGCCCGTCAAAGCTGCCAAGCCCGGCAAAGGGGTCGGCCAGCGCCATGCCCCCCGCCGCGATCATCATTGCGCCAAGCGCCGTGCTGCGCAGCCATCTTGCCGTGGGATATGTCATGTCCATCTCGTCTCCATGCCCGGGCACGCGGCCCGGTGTTTTGCCAGCCCGGGCCGCGTGCCCGGTCATTTCAGGATTGCCCTTCGGCTGCAGCGAGGCTGTGGCTGGCGGCGCGGGCAGCGCCGTGGGGGCAGGCGATGCCCCGTCTTGATGCGCAAAGGGCCGGTCTTTCGGCAGCCCTCGCGCAGGGTTCGAACGCGCGGCTAAGGGCGGCCCGTCGCAGGGCTGCCGGTTTCGAGCACAAACCTGATCGATTGCCGGAAGGTCTCGCCATGGCTTAGCCCGTCAAAGACCGTGTACCTGCCGGGAACGTCGGCGGCGCGCAGGCTGGCATTCAGGTTGCCAAGCGCGTCCTCGGGCAAGGCGGCGCGCATCCTGACCAGCTTTTGCGCGTTGGCATTGCTGGGGTTGCTGGCGCGCTCACGTTCAAGTTCGCCCTTGTGGACGTCAAGCGCGCGGTGCGGCCAGTTCCCGACGCGCTCACTCAGCCGCGTCAGAAAGCTGCCATTGTCCCACCACAGCGACGGGCTTGCCGCGATATAGCGCGCAAACGGGGACGATGCCTCGCCCGCCGCATACAGCACGAACAGCCCCGCGTAAGAATGGCCCCAAAGCGCGCTGCGGCTCATGTCGATGCTGGCGCGCGCCTGTACCTCGGGCACGACCTTGTCCGTCAGCAGCGACAGGAATGTCGCCGCGCCGCCCCCCGGGCGCCCGCGCGGGTCTGCCACCGGGCTGCCATCGGCGCTGGCGGGGGTATAATCGCGGGTCCGCGCATCACCGGCAAAGCGTTGGTCGGTGTCGTAGCCCAGCGTCACGATCACCGGCAATGGCGCATCGAGGCTGCCAAGGAAGTCATCGCTCAGCAGTTCCAGCACCGCCTGCCCGTCGAGCGCAAAGAGCACCGGAAAGCCGCCCTCGGGCACCGGGCCTTTCGGGACAAGAATGCCGATCCGATAGGGCATCGACGCGCCATCCGGTCCGGGCAGATCAAAGCTGTCGGTGTCGACCACCGTCGAGCCGGTCGCAAGGATCGACGGTCCCAGCGGGTCTGTCGACGGTTGCGCAGCAGCGCCCAGTGGCAGCAGCATCAGGATCAGCACCAGCAGTCTCATTGCGCGGCCTCGGCCTCCAGCCGTGCCAGCAGCGGCGTTTTCGCGCGCCACTCTGTGTACCAGTCATCAACCGCCGTGCCGAACCAGTCGCGCCCGACCTCGATCACCGGCACATCGGTCTCGCGCAGCCGGGCGAGGTTGATCGCGTCGATTTCGCCGTAAAGATCGACCATGGCGGCGATCTGCGCCTTAAAGATGGCGTTGATGCTGGCGCGGTCGTCTGCGCCGATGCTCTGCCATTTGCGGCTTGAGGCCACGGCGGCCATCGGGAAGATCATGTGCCGCGAGTCCAGAATGGTGCCCGCGTTCTTGTAATAGCCGGAATTCCACGTGCCCTCGTGGTCGATCTGCATGGCGTCGACCTGCCCGTTGGCAAAGGCATCGTAAAGCGCGGGCAGCGGCATCGGGGTGGGCGCGGCGCCGAGCAGGCTCCAGAACGCCATCTCGGGGGCCAGCGGTACGGTGCGGATGCGCAGACCGTCCAGATCCGCGGCCTCATGCACCTCGCCAGTGGTGACCACCTGTCGCATCCCCGCCATGCCCCAGGCCAGCCCGTGCAGGCCGAAATCGCCCATGCCGTCCAGCAATTCCCCGGCCACCTCGCCGCGCAGCAGCCGCGCCGCATCCTGCGTGTCCTTGGCCAGATACGGCGCATAGAAAACGCCGTAATCATCGCTGCGGTTGGCGAATTCCGCCGAGGTCAGCAGGGCGAAATCGATGGCGCCGGTCTGTAGCTGTTGCAGTATCCGCGCCTCGTTGCCCAATTGGCCCGACGGCATCACGAGGATCTCGACCCGCCCATCGGTGGCATCCTTGATCTGCGCGGCGATGGATTCTGCGGTTATGGTCCATTGGTGCGGAGGCGGGGTGATCAGGCCAAGGCGGTATTGCTCGGCGCTGGCAGGAGCCGCCAGCAGCAGCAGGCCAAGGATCAGGGAACGGTGCATGGCGCCTCCGGTCATTGCAACAGGGTCAGGGGGCCAAGCGCAAGGCCCGGCACAAGCGTGAGGATGGCGAGCACCGCAAGCGCGCCGCCAAGGTAAGGCAGCAGCAACCGCGACAGGCGACCGGCGGAAACGCCGGTCTGCATGGCTGCCGTATATAGGCCGACACCCACGGGCGGCGTCAACAGCCCGATGGTCAGATTGAGACAGGCGATCAAGCCAAAGTGAACCGGGTCGATGCCATAGGTATCCGTGGCCACGGGCAACAGCACCGGCACCACGAGGATAAGCGCTGGAATCGGGTCCAGCACCATGCCCAGCCCCAGCAGCATCAGGTTGAGCAGCAGCAGGAAGATCAGCGGGTTGTCGGACACAGCCGCCAGCTGCGCCGCCACCATCGCCGGCAGGTTTTCCCAGGCCGCAACCCAGGCATAAAGGCTCGCAGCGGCGATCAGCAGCAGGATCGAGGCACTGCTGCGGATGGTGGCGATCAGCGCTGGCCAAAGCGCGGCGGGAGTCATCTCGCGGTAGATCAGGCAGCCCACCGCAAGCACGGCCAGAACAGCGACGACCCCGGCCTCGGGCGCGGTGGCAAGCCCCCCGAGGATGGCGGCGATCATCGCGGCGGGGATGGCCAGCGCAGGCAGCGCCTCGGCGAGGGTGCGCGCGGCAGGCGCGCGCGCGGGTGCGGCGCGCTGGCGGTTGTGCACCGCGGTGATCGCCGCCAGCACCGCCAGCAGCGCCAGACCCGGTCCGATCCCGGCCAGAAACAGATCGCCGATCGGCACCTGCGCAATCACGCCGTAGACGATCAGCAGCATCGAGGGCGGTATCACCGGCGCCAGCAACCCGCCCGCAGCGGTCAGCGCGGCGGCGCCGTCGCGGGGATAGCCGGCGCGCTCCATCTCGGGCACCGCAAGGCGCGACATCAGGGTGATCTGCGCCACGGTCGATCCCAGCACCGCCGCCATCAGCGCATTGGCGATCAGGACCGCCTGCGCCAGCCCGCCGCGCATCCCCCCCGTTGCCAGCCCGGCCAGCGTGAACAGCCGCCGTCCTGCGCCGCTGGCATTCATCAGCTCGCCCAGCAGGATGAAGATCGGCAGTGCCAGCAGGCCATAGCTTTCCATGCCCTGAAACAATTGCTGCGGCAGGCTCAGCAGCAGCACGCCGTTGCCACCAAGCACGATCTGCAACACCGCCCCCGCGATCATCGCAAAGGCGATGGGCAGGCCAAGCGCCATCAGCAGCGCGAAAGTGGCAAGGCTCAGCATCGCAGCACCCGGACAAGCGCGTGAAACAGCGCCCCCAGCGCGGCGGGCAGCATCGGCAGCCAGAACCAGATCTTCAGCACGCCCAGCGTCATCGTCGGTTCGGTATAGGTGAAATTCCCCGCATCGCGCGCCAGCTGCGCCCCCGATCCCGCCGCGATCAGCCCGACCGGGTCCAGCCAGACCCACAGGCAATAGAAGAACCCCAGCAGCAGCGCCACCAACACAAGATCGACCCCGCGACGCGCCCAACGCGGCAGGTGCCGCAGCACCCCATCCACGGTCAGGTGAGCGCCCCGCGCAATCGCCGCCGAGCCAGCGAAGAAGGCCGCGATCACCATCGCCAGCACTGCCAGCTCGTCGCCCCAGATCAGCGGGCGGCCAAGGCTGCGCATCACCGCCCCCGCCAGCAAGCAGCACAGCGCTGCCCCCAGAAGCGCGGCGGCGATCCGTTCTTCGGCGGCGGCGAGCTTTGCGTCAAGGCGCGCAAGCATTTGGGACATCTGGTGGCTCGTTCATTGCTGAAACACCGCCCGAGGCATGAGGGACCCCCCCCGGGCGGTGTTCGTCGACGTTCTGATCAGAACGTCTTGGTCAGGCCGAAGTAATACCCCCGGCCCGGTTCGTTGTAGGTTTCCGCCCCTTCGCCCGAGCGCAGGATGCTGGTGTCGAACACGTTGGTAACCCCGGCCTTGAAATCAAATCCGTTGTCGAACTGATACGTCATGCCAAGATTGACAAGCGTATAGGGATCACGATCCTGATCTTCGTCCGTGGCATAGCCGCTGTAGCTGCTGTATTCCGGTGCTTTGATCCGGCCATAATGCGTCAGCGACGGGATCAGCGTGAAGCGGTCGTTCACCTGCCAGTCGAGCGCGGCGTTGATCGTGTAATCCGGCACCAGCGACAGGGGCACCTCGATGTCGATGGACTCGTAGGTGTCGCCATCGCTGGTGGTGCCGCCGTCGATCTTGAGCCGTTGCTTGGACGAAATCATGTAGGTGCCGTTGACCGACAGGCCGACCCGATCGCTGAGTGGCATGGCAAAGCTGCCCTCAAGGCCCGACACCTCGGATTCGGGGATGTTCGTCCACTGGTACAAGCGCGCATCGCTGCCGCTGACCGAGGTGGTGCCGATCTGTTCGGTGCCCGCCTGAATCTTGTTGCGGTAATCGTTGTGGAAATAGGTCAGCGTCGCGTTGATGCCGTTGTTGCCCACATAGGCCACACCGATTTCCGAGTTGATCGAGGTTTCGGGATCCAGATCGGAATTGCCCAGCACATAGCACGGCCCGTCCCCGACATAGGGATAGGGGCAGCCATTGCCGCGCGTGGTGTATACGTAGGAATCCGACAGCTGGTAGACCGTCGGGGCTTTATACGCCTGCGCGATGCCGCCCTTGATCGTCCATTCCGATGTCAGCGCATAGGACGCGTTCACCCCGCCCGAGAAGGTACCGCCGAAGGTGTCGGCGAAATCATAGCGCACCGAAGGCGT
Organism: Salipiger sp. 1_MG-2023; assembly: GCF_030547555.1. Classification (NCBI taxonomy): domain Bacteria; kingdom Pseudomonadati; phylum Pseudomonadota; class Alphaproteobacteria; order Rhodobacterales; family Roseobacteraceae; genus Salipiger; species Salipiger sp. 1_MG-2023. The sequence continues at coordinate 22,089 of NZ_JAUOQN010000061.1, forward strand.
CAGCGTCAGCCGGTCGTTGAACTGGATGTTGTCTTCGAAATAGAGGCCGAAGGTCGTCTGTTCGGTGAAATCGCCGGCGGTCGAGGAATCGAAGCTGCCGTCATCGGACAGGATCGAAGAGAACTGATCGTAATCGCTGGTGTCCAGCCGTTCCCAGCGCAGCTCGGCCCCGAAGGTCAGCGCCGATGGGCGACCCCATGTGCTGTGATCCACATAGGCTTCGGATTTGGCGGTGACGGCCTCGAGGATCGCGGTTTCCCAATCCTCGGTCGTGTTGATGGTGCCCTCACCCCCACCGGCGGTGCCTTCGCCAAGGCGACTGTTGTCGGTGCGTTCATATTGCAGATAGCTTTTCGTCTCACCCCAAGCGTAAGACCCATTGTGGGTCAACGCAAAGGTGCCGCGTTTCATCACGTTGGTTTCTTCACCGTCTTCGGCAAGCTGGTAAATCTCGCTGCCTTCGGTCGTGCGGCTGCCCAGCTGCGTGTCACCGGCATAGATGTTGCCCTGACGCGAATAGCCCAGTTCAAGGTTGAATCTGTTGGCCTGTGTCGGTGCCCAATCCAGCCGCAGGGTGTAATCCTCATTGACCACCCCTTCGCTGCCCGCATCATAGGTGCAGACCTCGGTGCCGGTGCCATCGTCTTCGCAGGTGGCCTCATCCGCGTTGACCTCGGGGTCGTCGGCATCGGTCTTGTTGTAGTTCGCCGAAAACCGCAGCGCGAAATCTTCGTTCAGACGCTTGGCCCACAGCAGGTTGTAGCGCTGGGTCGCGCCCTCATCCGAGCTTTCGGGAATTTCGAAGCTGGTGCCGATCTGCAGCAGATCTTCGTCCGGGGCCTTGGTGATGATGTTCACCACGCCGCCCGCCGCGCCCGAGCCATAGCGCGCCGCCGCCGGGCCCCGGATGACCTCGATGCTCTGCACCATTTCGGCGGGCACCCAGTTGGTGTCGCCGCGCGTGTCGCGTTCGGACGAGCGTCCCTGCTTGACCGCCATGCGCGACAGCACCGGCTTGCCGTCGATCAGGATCAGCACGTTTTCCGGCCCCATGCCGCGAATGTCGACCTGACGCTGGTTGCCGCGCTGCCCCGAGGGCGAGCTGCCGGTCAGGTTGACGCCGGGCATCTTGCGGATGATCTCGGCCACGTCATTGACCACCGGAAGGCGTTCGAGATCCTCTTCGGTGATGGTCGACACGCCAAGCGCCTGCTTGATCTGTTCTTCGGCGGTCAGAACGATGGTGCCCAGATCATACGATCCGCCGTCTTGGGTCGAGACGGTCTGACCAAGAGCCGCGCCAGACCAGGCCATGGTGCAAAGCATTATGGCTGACCCGTTCGCCAGCCGCGCACGTGCAGATGTCATGCACTGCCCTTTCGATTTTCAGGATTGCATGCTGGCGCTAGCTGGCGATTGAGGCTGCTTGTAGCGGGCCGAAGCACGCGTTCAATCCGGGCAGAGGCGTTCCGTTAATTCAAGTTATGAATGTGGTAAATTTACAAATAAAGTCAGGTATTTACGGGGTGCCCACGCGAAAAACAGCGGCCCGGGATCGGGTCGCTATTCTGGCGGTTGGAACCAGCGATTTCCGCAGATCGAGGCGTTGTCTGACGCAACGGGATTACGTTGCGCCCCGATCAGGACTTCTTGGCAGTGAGGGCATCCCGTCGGCTCTGCACGGCAGAGGCACTGCGAGATGTGGCGTGGGGATCGCTGCGCGCGTTTCGAAAAACGGCGCGGCAGTCACCGGCTGTTCACGATTTTGCGCTGAGATGTGAGCGGGCGCAAGGGGCCGCCGACATTTTTTCTGCACAATTGCGGCGCGCGCAGCTGGCTGTGGGACGCTGGGCCTATGCTTGAGGTGCGCTGATAATGCAAAGTGCGTCCCAGCCCGCTGCTTTGCAGGTGGCGGGCGCAGCGCTGGCGGGAAAACTGCGGCGCAGGGTCGGCATTGATGGTGTGACTGCCCCCGACGGCATCGATGTGCCAAGGTGGGCCTGCGACGATCCACACCGGTCATGTCGTAGATTGTACCGGTCGGGCTCGATCTGGCGAAGACTGTGTGCCCGGTTCACGGGGCTCCTGCCTCGGGCCGGGCGGTGCTGCGCAGGGCGCTGGGAAGAGAGCACGTGATCTTGATCTTCAACCAATTCCCGATCTGCACTGCCGCGATCGAAGCTTGCAGGGGTGCCCAGTTCTGGGGCCGACAGATCGGCAAGCTGGGTCACGAGCTGAGACGGGTCCCGCCCGCCGACGTGAAACCCCTCATGGAGCGCCAGAAAAACGATGGTGAGAAGACCCGTAGCTGCAGTGCGGCTGCGCAAGTTGACAAACGATGCCGAGACAATCTGCGAGGCTTGAAACCGTTGGCGCATCGAGAAAATGATCCGGGGGATCGGTAAAATACGCAGCACGGGTTCGTGCCTGTAAAGAGCGAGGAAACCCAAGGCGCGGCTATGGTGTTTCGCGCGCTTTTGATCCGGCAGAGGACTCGGGCCATCAATGCGTGGGGCCGAAACCACGCCTCAGGCGTGACGCGCGGCCTCACGCCACGTCAGCATTCGACCGGAGGCAAACAACGGCTTGGGGCGACGACAACCCTTTCTTGACATGCCTGCGGGGTGCAGTGTCGGGCAAGGGATGGGCAACCAGTCCCTCAGGCGGCTGCTGACCATCGGGGCGAACAGCGTTATCATCAAGCGGCATGTTCATGCCTCGGCCAAATCTGGCACATGGCTCGGCGGGATGCCGACGCGCAAGCCGCCGAAGCTGGTGCGGGTGGCGAAAAGGTCGGCAGGGAGCGACTGTTCAGCACCGGTATCGCCAACGATCAGATCTATCCTAGCGTCGCGGGGCTAACGGTCACGGGGTTGGCCGGGGGCAACTGGATGATCACGTAGTCGAAGGGCAGCACCGCCAATATCCGGCTGCGGGTCTATGACGAGGACGGCGCCGCCCTGACTGGCGGCCTCATGGTCACCGAGACCACCGGCAGCGCCTCCACTGATGGCGCCTATGCCGAGATCATTACCACGCTCGACGATTGCGGTTTCGTGGTGAGATGGTGCCACTCAGGCGGCGGCGCGGTCACCGAGCGCTACGATGCCTATGCCCGGGTCTACAATGCCGACGGCACGGCACGAACCGGCGAGTTCCAGGTCAACATGACAACGTTGTCAAACCAGAGTGGAATTGCCCCCGTAGCGGAGTGCGCCTTTGCGGATGGACCCGTCGGATCGGTTGAACTGACCCGTAGCGGGCATTCAGAGGAAGATAACCCATGCCCAGAGGGCGCCGCAGCCACAGCACCGAATTCAAATGCCAGGTAGTCCCCGAGTATCATGGCGGCGAAACGCTCCACGCGCTCAGCCGCCGCCACAACCTGATCCGCATCTGGGTTGAGAAGGCCAAAGTCGGTGCCCTCGACGAGGGCGTGGCAGCGACCGAACTGATGACAGAGTATGAAACGCGGATCGCCGCCTTTGGGCGACTGGCAGGACGCCAAGAGCTTGAGGTCGAGTTTCCAATGGGGGGCTCAGCGCTCCGGACGCCCGCGGAGAGGCGAGCCTACATCAGGGATTGTGTCTGACGTCAGCACCTTTGGGACAGATTTGAGGATATGATTAACGGAGGATTTTTGGTTCATCGTGGCGTTGTTGCACAGCTCGAAAGATGGAATTTTTACTTTTCGATTTCATGCGGTTACAGGGGCTGCATGCTTAAGGCACTTCCCGTTGGTTACCGCACAACCTACTGGTCGAGCTAAAATGCCTCCCTAAGGAAGCGGCGATCTCTGTTGATCTATTGCCCGGCAGGACATGCTTGCATCTGTGAGAGGGTGGGTCGACAAGGACATGGCCTGGCGTGCGCCGGTAGCGCCCGAGGACGTTGATTAATTTCATCGACGCTGCCTTGGTAATCCCCCCGTTTTTACGGGGGCTTGGTCGTAGAATTTATGCGGCCATTTTCAGTTTCTGGACGGGTGTCATCC